>JAPLKA010000106.1 GCA_026388315.1 Pseudomonadota bacterium
GAGAAATCATATTCCGGAAAAAGTCCCTCCACATTATCCACCGATACCCCCAACATATTGTATTTACTGGTTAATTATACCATATACGGCACACTTAATCCACGGAATAGTTACGGATGAGGGGATTATTTCACAGGTTCTGCCCCGGCTGCCGGAGCCTCCCCCTCATGCTCGCTTATGCTCGCAGCATAGATTTCCACGGGCTTGCTCGTTGAAATCTATTTATTTTACCTGCTTGGCTAATTCCATTTTTGCTTGCTCAATCCTCTTTTTAAGCCATGGTTTTTCGGCGATCATTTGATCGATCTTGCCGGCAGCGCCGAAGTAAATGCAATGGGCGAGGCATATATTATCCGCACAGGCAGGATAGAGACCATTGTCAACCCTGAAATAACAGAGGTTGCATTTCCGTGCAACACCTTTTTCTTCGTCAAAGGAGATTGCTGAATGAGGGCAGGCATCGATGCACAGTTTACAGCCTGTGCATTCATCTTCATTGAGGATGACGATGCTGTCATTTCTCTTCGAAATGGCCTCCGCAGGACACACCTCCATGCAGGGCGGGTCGTCGCAGTGTTTGCAGGTATTCACCCGGTATGTAAAATCAAGTTTTCCATCAACTACCTTGGGCCCATCTTCAGAAACATAAATGAATTTGACATTGTCCGGTGTATTGTGCTCCTGTTTACACGCCACCTCGCAGGACTTGCAGCCCCAGCAGGAGTTTTCGTCGATCTTCAGAGTATACTTATTCATGACCTTTCTCCTTTCTTCTCAGGGTATATTTTACATAGGAGCGTGCGAATGTTTGTCGCGCCAAAGGCGGGGTCACATCCATCGTAGGCATTATCAGTGAGAATATTAATGTTGGACTTGTCCCAACCATGGCCCGGATCTTTATTTTCAGGGAACCACCATGCATGTTGGGCCGCTACAATCCTCGGGTCCATACCGGCGAAAAGCTGTGCCCGTTGCCTTACTTTGCCGCGCGGGGATTCGATGATGACCCAGTCTCCCTCTTTAATATCTTCCTTGGTAGCAGCATCCGGGTGAATTTGGACTATCGGATCCTTGTGAAGCCCTCTCAGCCATGGCACCTGCCTGTTCTCCGAGTGAAAGAATCCCGGTTGCCTTGCACCGGTGATGAGGATATATGGATATTCTTTGTAAAGTTCAGGAGCGCTTACAGGGCTTTCAGGCACTTCTCTGTGCTGGGGGAGGGGGTCATACCCCATCTTTTCAAGGATTGTAGAATAGAGTTCAAATTTCCTGGTAGGGGTGGAGAAACCCGACTCCTTGTACTTATAGTGTTTTACCGGTCCCCTGAGATAATCCATCTGTTTGAAATCCTTCCATGTAATCCCCATAGGCTGTAAAATAAAATCGAGGGCACCTTCGAAGTTGTCCCACCAGAACTGTTCCTGTCCGATCTTTTTGCCGAGCCGGTTGAGCATCTCGTGGTCCGAAAGGCATTCTCCGATCTGGACAACCTTGCGGCGCGGCAGGATGTAGCCGTGGCGCTTCCAAAAATCACCGATATAATCCATTTCGAGCCACGTTGCTGCAGGCAGTACGATATCGGCAAGCTCAGCAGTTGGGGTCAGGAAGAAGTCAGATACAGCCATGAACTCTACCTTCTCCAGTGCTCTGTATACTTCCTTTGCATTAGCCCTCGTCATAACCGGATTGGAGCTTATGAAAAAAAGCATTTTCACAGGATAGGGCTTTTCTTCAAGGATGGCGTCCCAGACGACCTTTGGGGTTATAATGGCGAAGCGCGAAGCGAGACGGAATTGGTCGCCGCCGAGCCTTTTTTGAGCCTGCTCCACGGGAAGCATGGCATGGGCACCGAACTGACCTACATTTACGATGGGTGGCGTCTTATAAAGGACCTGCCCTCCCTCGGCGTCTATATTTCCTGTAAGGCCCATGAGGAACATGAGCAACCGGTCATTGTCGGCACAATTAATCTGCTGCTCGATGGCTACACCCCACTGAATTGCAGCGGGCTTGCTGGTAGCGAAGAGCCGTGCCGCCTCGCGTATCTTTGCCTTGGGCACCCAGGTGATTTCTTCAACCTTGTCGAGGGGGTACTCATTTACCCTCTTCACAAAGGGCTCCCACCCGAATACATGGTTTTCAACAAATGTTTTATCGTAGAGCTCTTCGTTTACAATAACATTGAGCATGCCGTAAGCAAGGGCAGGGTCTGTGCCGGGCCTGAGTTGCAGCCAGATATCGGCCCGTGCCGCCGGCTTAGTCAATCTCGGGTCAACGACGATCAGTTTTGCCCCTGCGTCGAGGGCCACCGAAAAAGGTTCCCCTTTGTAGCAGTCCGGATTAGATATGGTTACGTTGTTCCCCCACATCATAATGCACTGAGGAAAACCCTCGTATTCGATGATGGGATTTGTGCCCATTGTGATGATACTTGTCGATATGCGGGGGCCGTAACAGAAATGACCTGCCGTCAGGACATTTGGTGAGCCGAGGAGATTGGTGATGCGATAGATTGCTGCTTCGTTTTCACGACCTGTCCCGTAACCGAACACGATGGATTCGGCGCCGTACTTGTCTTTATAATCAAGGATTTTTTCTGCAATAGCATCAAGCGCCTCGTCCCAGGAAATCCGTTCCCATCTGCCGCTCCCTTTGGGGCCGATCCTTTTTACAGGGTAGGTAAGTCTGTCCGGATGGTATGCAAGCTGGGCTGATGCCAACCCCTTGCTGCACAGCGTACCGTGGTTGATAGGACACTCAGGATCGCCGGCTATTTTTGCCACTTTACCATCTTTGACATAGACCAGCACTCCGCACCCTCCGTGACACATCCGGCAATGACTTTTCACTACCGACTCAAAACCGTACACTTCCATCTCCCGCTCTACATTGGAATGCTTAAATGCTTGCATAAAAACCTCCTTTTAAACCGCTTTTATGCCATTTTGTAAATCTTATCCAGGTCAGCGCCAAGCATGCGTGATACCTGTCTGGCGTTCTCGGAAATCATAACACCGAACCCGGAGATCTGCGTCTCCTGAAATGTTCCAATGATGAATAATGACCCGATCAATTCTTCCTGCGAGTTGAAAACAGGGGCTGCAACGGCGTTGATGCCAGGATTCAATTCACCTATATCAAATGCAAAACCTCTCTCACGACATTCCTTAAGCTCAGCCATCAGCCTCGTGCGATCCAGCTTTGTGGCGTCCCCATGGAAGAAAAGTCTCTCTTTTTTTAAAATAAATTTCTGCTCCTCCTGAGACATAAATGCAACAATGGCTTTCCCGTGCGCCCCTGCTGTAGCGGAGAATCGGTGACCAATCCTTATTGTGACGCCGATATTCTTATCTCCTTCATGTTTTGCAACAACAAAGGCATTCCCATCATTAATAATGGCGAACAGTGCCGTGCTGTGTGTTTCGTGTGCAAGCTTTTCAAGAAAAGGGGCCACAGCCTCTCTGTAGTCCATATTGTCGAGAACCTTCCGGGACAGGGAAATTAGCCCGGGTCCCAGGGAGTATGTCTTAGCTTTAAGATTTTTATCTACAAAACCGTACTTTTGCAAAGTGCTTAAGATTGAGTATCCCTTGCTCTTGTGGATGCCCACTTCTTTACAGATATCAGTAAGATTTATCTTGAATGACGGGTTTTTTGCCAGGCAGATCAGGATGCGGGACGCATCATCAACAGCCGGCACAGAAGAGGTGTATGCGGTTTTTTCTTTTTTTTGCCCTTTGAAAGTTTCCATATAATAAATTCTGTATGCAGAACAGTATTTTGTATAGAAAATAATTTATTAAAATAGAATGAGCTTGTCAATAAAAATCTGCAGAAAAGGGTAAACCGTCAGTTTTGATTGGGTTGTTTGATGATGTGGAACTAATTTAATGGTCGGGGCGACTGGATTCGAACCAGCGGCTTCTTGCTCCCAAAGCAAGCGCGCTAAACCATGCTGCGCCACGCCCCGAACGCTACAACATAACACACTTATAAGGAATTTTGCAACACTTCTCAAAAAACAAAAAAGGTTTTGGAAAAACCCAAAACCTTTGATTTTATTGGTTGCGGGGACCGGATTTGAACCAGTGACCTTCGGGTTATGAGCCCGACGAGCTACCAAACTGCTCCACCCCGCTGTTTAATGTGTGCTTATGATATACTGAAAAATTATATGAAGTCAATAATATTGTGACAAGGGCGGCAATATTATTGACTTCATATAAAGTAAAATAGTATAATAAATATTGTTTTTTATACCAATCTTGTACTATAATAAACGTTTGTGCTGGTGTAGCTCAATCGGCAGAGCAGCTGATTTGTAATCAGCAGGTTGCGGGTTCGAGTCCCATCACCAGCTCCACGGAGAGGTTCCCGAGCGGCCAAAGGGGGCAGACTGTAAATCTGTTGGCTCAGCCTTCGGAGGTTCGATTCCTCCCCTCTCCACCATTTGCAAATTTTGTTTTGCAAAATTTGCAGTTATGAGTTTGTAAGTTAAAGGATGCGGGAGTAGCTCAGCTGGTTAGAGCATCAGCCTTCCAAGCTGAGGGTCGCGGGTTCGAGTCCCGTTTCCCGCTCCAAAAAAACGTAGCGGGTTGAAACATTACCTGCTCCAAAAGCCCGCGTAGCTCAGTCGGAAGAGCACTTCCTTGGTAAGGAAGTGGTCACCTGTTCAGTTCCGGTCGTGGGCTCCATAAATTTTTAAACGGAGGTCCTCTATGGCTAAGAAAAAGTTTGTAAGAAACAAACCCCACGTGAATATTGGAACTATTGGACACATAGACCACGGCAAGACCACCCTCACCTCTGCCATTACCAGGTGTCTGGCCAATAAAGGGTTTGCCA
>JAPLKA010000107.1 GCA_026388315.1 Pseudomonadota bacterium
ATCCCATGGCAGTTCAAATATGTCTTCTGAAGTAGGGTTTTCAAATCTACACTTTCTTGGCGGAACACCGTTAACTATAAGCAACCAGCTCGCAATATTTGGTACTGTCAAGTTTTTTGTGTAAAATTTTCATAGGCCAATTCGTTGAAGAAAGGCAGGTTCTTACGCACTTTTCCTACAGGGTTTGACCGCCAATGCAATTCCATTTTCAGACAAATAAAAGCCAGTATCCGATAACAAGCCGCCTCCCCAGCCAAGATCTCCATCGGCCTTGTTCTTCTTCTGAACTCCTTATTTAGCCGCTCAACAATATTGGTCGTTCTTAATGAGATCCATTCTTCCGGAGGAAAGTTAAAAAAGGTCAAACAGGCATCAATGCTCCGCTCCAGGCATTCAACCGCAGAGGGCACGCTCTTTTGCCATCTCTGCCGGAAGGCATCAAAATATGCCCAAGATTTCTCAAGTGAAGGGGCGTAGAAGATGGAACGTAGATCATCCGCCACTTCCTGTTTGAACTTCTTCGGCACCTTGGCCAGGACATTCCGAGCCACATGGACCTGGCAACGCTGGGTCTTTGCCTGTGGGAACTCTTCCTTGAAGACTGTTTCCAGCCCCGGCAATCCGTCCATGATCCCTAACGTAACTTTTCCTCCGTCCAATCCCCGTGATTTTAAATCCTTAAAAAACTCCCGCCAGGACGGCGCCGATTCCTTGTCTCCGGATTGCAAACTCAAAACCAGTTTCTGTCCTGTTTCCGTCACGCCAATGGACACAAGAACCGGAACTCTCTCAATGCTTCGCTCCAGGCGCATATTGAAATGGACACCGTCTATAAAAAGATATTTGACCGGCTCCTGTGATAAATCTCTCCGTCGCCATTTTAAGACAGCTTCCGTCAATTCTACATTAACGCTGCTGATCTCCGCCGGAGATATCTTCCGGCCGATCAGCCTCTCTGAAATCATGGAGAGGGTCCTGGTACTGACACCTCCTAAAAACAGAGCGCCCAAATCGCGGCCAATCTCATTCTCATATTGCTTGCTCCGTGGAATGACCGCGGTCTTGAATTCTCCTTTACGGTCACGGGGAACTTTGACTTGGACTTCGCCTATATTCTTCAATGTGAAAGAACGATGATAGGAACCGTTACGCTGCTTTTCGTTACCGGCAACCCGAACATAAGCCTCGCGACCCATAAATTTGGTCAGTTCTATATCCATCATTGCCGTCAAATACTTCCCAACGGTCTCCCTTACATCCAACCGGATCATCTCAAAAAGCTGCTCCGGTTGCTCCTGAATTACCTTGAAAATCTCCGCAATTTCCGCTACCGTTACTTCCAGTTTCATGGCGCTTTCTCCTTTCAGCTTAGGTTTTTGGGGAAAAACCCTTCTAAAGGAAAAGCGCCATTTTTTCTACCTTTTTGGCTCCTTAAAATTTACACAAAAGATTGTACACTACCTTATCTTTCAATTACTACTCGACTGGAAGAAATGGCGGAGCTGCAAATCTTATGGAGCTTCCAGATAGTAAAGTCTATGGGCTACTATTTGAAATAAACGAGGCATACGACATTGAGACTATACGAAAAAAAGAAGGCTATCCCAACTATTATGAGGAAATACAGGTAACTGTAAAGTGCGAAGATAAAGACATCAGTAACGTCAAGACCTATAAAGTAGTAAAGGGAACAAGAGAAATTAGCCATCAGAAACCGACGACATATTACATGGAATTGATTTTGAAGAATGCTCGTATAAATGAATTCCCTGCTGAATATATTCGGTGCCTTG
>JAPLKA010000108.1 GCA_026388315.1 Pseudomonadota bacterium
AAGGTCGGGCTTTGTGTATTTTGCAATACCCATTTCAATGCGTGATTCAAAGGATCGTAAGCTTTCAATCTGCTTCTTCATAGGTATGGGCTTTGTAACACCTGGGGCTGGCTTGACCTTCTTGTATGCTGTGAGCAGATTATTCAGGGTGGCATTGGTAACGGGTGTCTTCATGATGGCCTCAAAAATCTTATCACGGTCTGGACAATCCAAGTTGGCGGCGAAGAGATATCCCTGCGAAACAGGGAGATTTCCTGACCGGATTTCGGCTTGAATCTCTGGAGAAAGTTTTAAAAGTGCTATCGTGCGATGCAGCGTCATTATTGACTTTCCGACGATTTCAGAAATTGCTAACACAGTGTTAGCAATTTCATCCGGCAGACTTTCGGGTCGCCGGGTGTAGCCTACCAAGTCGCTCATAACCCCATCCACATCATAGTTTTTGTCTGGGTGTTTTGCCTGAATATATGCGAGTATGCCTTTTGCCTGGTCTATAGGATTTAAGTCTTCTCTCTGAAGGTTCTCCGTCAACTGGAAGGCAAGGATTTCATCCTTCTGAGTTACTGCATCGATGACCCTGACCGGTATTGTTGGGAGTCCCAGCTTCAGGGCAGCCAGATAACGACGTTCTCCGCAAAGAAGGAGGTATTTGCCGTCTTTCGGTGTTACAAGGACAGGTTCCAAAACACCCCTTTCTTTAATCGATTCCATAAGGGCTTTGAAGGACTCACTCTCTGTATCGATGCTTGACCTGATCTGTTCTTCAATAATGATATCCCCTAAGGATAGATATAAAAACTCTGGATTCTCAACTGTTTTCTTTGTCGCCATATTTCATCCTCCTTGTTTAGTGAATAGTCGTTAGTGAATAGTGAATAGTTAAAGACATTTTATCAAGCTCATTGTCATTACTCATTGCTCCTTCCCACCTTCAACCGGCCTCTTTTCCTTTCACCTTTCAGCTTTGAACTTTCCAGTTTCAAGTTTCCCTATTTCCTTTTTCACTGCCTTCACCCTTCTCTTCGCCCCAGACGCGGGCGAGGGTGGCCTGGATTTTTTTCTCGAAGCGGGCGATCAATTCGTGGTTGGCGGCGACCAGCGTCTGCTCGGCCTCTATCTCGGCAACAATGGCCTGTTGCGTGGCGAGAGGTGGGAGGGGGATCGGGATGCTTTCAACAATTGCCTGGTTGATCTTCGGCATGCTTCCGACAGCGCCGACAGCGTTTCTTGTGACATACACCCGGACAGGTGCGCTTTGCAGAACGGTCAGAAGGTAACGGCTACGAATCTTCTCTTCATTTGCGCGAACACGAATCATCAGGTCTGGATAGATATAGTTTGGTTCGTCCACATCAAACAGCGCAGCTGTGCCGACAAGTTCCTTGGTATTACCTCGCTGGAGGTAAATATCACCGCGACGGCAACGGCACGGGGCATCAAGCGGGATATCTTCATCAAGGAACTTGGACTTCGAGAGGTCCATCGTTCCCAAAGTGGTCGCGCTTAAAGACAGTACTTTCAGGTTTGTAGGACTATCAACTGGGCTGCCAGAGTAACCATTCTTCGGCTTGCCCTCGATGACCTCGCCCAACTCCACCATTGGCCAGTCGGGGTGGATGGGGATGTGGGGGCGGTAGTTGTCGAGGACGGCGCGGGCACCGTTGATGACTTTCTGGTAGTACTCGATTTCTGCCACGATCTCCTTCTGCACATCCAGCGGCGGAAGGGGGATTTCGTGCTCCTTCAGTTTTGAGAAGTGGCGCTGATACCCGCTGCTTTCCAATGGTCTTATGCGGAGCACGTAATACAGAAACCGTGGATCAAGGATATCAATAGTCCGGAGGATCTTTATCCCATCCGCCCCTTGAGCGAAGGGAGTTTCAACTAACTTCACAGCGCATGTGTGATCACCGAAGATCACCAGTGGCTTGCTTGGATGAATCAGCGCAGATTCGTCGTCAGTCCACCCTGCAATGTCTTCCTGTGATTGGTCAATAATTGGAAATCGACCGGTTTCGCTGAAGGCGGTTTTTTGAATCTTGGCCGGGGGTGTAATCGTTTCAACGAGCGACTCGATTTTCTGCCAAGGATAGTTTGTGGATTGCGGCCCACCCTCCCTATACCGCTCCCCGCTCAGGTTATAGTCGCCATTCGCCGCTATTTTCTCCTTCGCCACGATCAGGGCGTTGGGGGCGGACAGAGTGGGCACCGTGGACGGGATGGACTGGAGATAAGGTTTCAGGAAGTCGGCGGCAGTGGGCAGGTCGTTCTTGTCAATCTCGCGCCGCTGGGCTCCGAGACCGAAGCCGTCATTCTCAATCTTGAAGAATGCGATGGTGTTGGTTTTTCTGGCCAGCGACTTGTCGAGAATGAGGATTGAGGTCTTGACGCCGGAATAGGGATTGAACACGCCCGCCGGAAGCGAGACCACGGCGACGAGGTATTCCTCCACCAGCATCTTTCGCAGTTTTTTGTAGGCGGTCTGGCTCTGGAAGATGATGCCTTCAGGCACGATGATACCGGCACGGCCACCGGGCGTGAGGTGCTCGGCCATGTAGTCCACGAACAACACCTCACTGCGCTTGGACTGCACCGAAAAGCGGTTGTGAGGCTTGATGCCGCCCTTCGGCGACATGAAGGGCGGATTGGCGAGGATCACGTCGGCATATTCGTTCCAGCGATCCTGGCTGGTGAGGGTGTCGTACTCGAAGATGTGCGGATCGGCAAAGCCGTGCAGGTACATATTTACCAGAGACAAGCGCACCATGTCGGGCGAGATGTCGTAGCCCTTGAAGCTCTGTGCGAGGCGGCCCTTTTCGTCCGGGGTCAGGGTGCTGTAGCCCTTGGCGTCGGTGTTGGTCTTGAGGATGTGTTTATACGATGAGATCAGGAACCCGGCAGTGCCGCAGGCCGGATCAAGCATGGTCTCGGTCTTCTTCGGATCGATGATTTTTACCATGAAATCAATGATGTGGCGAGGGGTGCGGAACTGTCCGGCGTCGCCCTGGGAGCCGAGCACGGAGAGCAGATACTCGAAGGCATCGCCGAGCCGTTCGCTGTGATCGTAGTTGAACTCGTCAATAACCTTGAGGAACATTTTGAGCGTTTCGGGGTCGCGGTATGGCAGATAGGCGTTCTTGAAGATGTTGCGGAAAAGCAGCGGAATGCCGGGGTTCTCCGGCATCCTGGTGATGGCTTCGGCGTAGAGGTTCAGTGTCTCGTGGCCGCCAAGACCGGAGCGCATGAGTTTGGCCCAGCCGTAGTGGGCAAATTCATTGGCAAAGAACTTGCGTTTCCCGCCGAACTCCTCGCTCTCAGCGTCCATATCATCCATGAACTTGTAGATGAGGGCGATGGTGATCTGTTCTACCTGGCTCTTGGGGTCGGGCACTTTGCCGACGAGGATGTCGCGGGCGGTGTCGATGCGGCGTTTGGTGTCGGTGTCGAGCATGGTTCTCCTTAATCCTTGGTGGACTTAGTGGACTGGGTGGACGAAAAGCGTGATGATCGTTTTTCGGAGCGCACGCGGTAGAGGCGCTCAGTAAAGCCGCCTTCTGTCTCGAAGGCTTTTGCCTGGGCGGCCAGTTGTCGGTCAAGCAGGCTGCAGGCTACCACCAGCAACACCAGGGCAGCGTTGGCAGTAATTTCGGGGAAGGTAGGAGTGGAGATTGCAGGACTGGTAGACGGCGTGGACGAATTCTGTCCACCGTGTCCACTACTCTGTCCACTTCGTCCACTAAATCCTTTCTGTCCACGATCGTGTTCTTCCAGCACCCACTGCGCTACCTCATCGGCGGTTGCGCATCTGCGGTCGATCAGCCCCTGTCTGCGGGGATCGTTACGACCCCAGATCGATAGTCCACGCTGGCGCAAGAAATCTTCATAGTCGAGCCGCAGTTCTTCGAGGCTGGCCCGTGCCACGCTGGTGAGTTTAAGTTCGGTCTTTTTCGAGGTTCCCGAGGCCTGGCTCCCTTCGGCGATATTCTGCACGCCTGACCGTGCCGCCTGTACCATTTGATCGTGAGTGCGGCTGCGTTTTTCAATGTAGCTATCGCAAAACCGGACCGTTATATCGTAAGTCAGTTGTGCCACCTGAAAGCTCTTGAGCTTTCGGTAGCCGCCATGTTTCGGTATTAACGGCTCATTGGCGGTCATATCATCCTACCCTCATGCGGCGAACTGGTTCAAGGACACGTAATCCTTGATATATTCAGGAATCAGCGTTCTGTACTTTGGTGGTACAGCCTTGAAGTCACGGGTGGAAAAGACCGGATTAGTGGCAAGATCAGTGAAGTGCCTGCCTTCAATGATGTGGCGGATCGAATCACTGGTGACATAGGCCTTAAAGTAGTTCTTGATTGCCGGGATGGCCTCGGCCTCTTCAGGTTTGTAGTCGGCGACAAATTTGGCAAATTCTTCTTCCAGCAGTTCATTTCTGGACTTGAAGTGCGGGATCAGGCCAAAGATTTTCTCCAGGATCTCGCGCAGGGTCAGGCGGCGATCCACGGCGGCAGCTTTGCGCAACTTGTCGAGGTTGTAGTATTCCTCGGGTTTGTCAAAGACCTCGCGGTTCACGTAGTCGATGACACGATCCCACTGCCCTGCTTCGACAGCGGTGGTGATGGTTACGTTCTCGCGGACCGTGTCCTCGAATTTCTCGAAGAACATGCGGTCGATCTTCATCCCATCAAAACCGATGGTTTCTTCCCTGATGGAGGCAAGGATGTCCGCGCCCAGGTGTTCGTAGACGCCGCCAGTGACTACCGGTGTGCCATCTCCCCCTTCACGCCGCCCGCTTTGGGGCTTCGGTAGTTTAAGCACTTCATCATATTTGAATTCTTCCTCGAAATACTCGCAGTTGGCAAAGAAGTCGAAGAGCTTGAAGGCGGACTTCTGCGGCTGCAAGACGCCATCCTTGAGGCTGTCATCGAAAAGCTGTTCAAGGAAGTTGTGATTGCGGGTGCCGCGCCCCTTGATCTGAATGAAATCAGTCGGCGAGAAGATGGGACGGAAAAGGCCGAGATTAAGGATGTCGGTGCAGTCATAGCCGGTGGTCATCATGCCTACGGTCACGCAGACCCGGGCCTTGCTGGTCTTATAAGCGGGCAGGAAGTTTGCCGAGCCGAGCAGGTTATTGTTGCTGAAGTTGATGGTAAACTGCTGGGCGTCGGGGATCTGGGATGTGACCTGTACTGCAAAGTCGGATTGGTATTTGCCGGGGAACATCCTGTCGGCCATCTGATTGAGAATTTGCGCCAACTTGGCCGCGTGGTTCTGGCTGACTGTAAAGATAATGGACTTGCCGATCTCCCCGCTGACAGGATCGCGAAGGGCGTTTTCGAGGAAGGTCTTGCAGAAAAGCTGGTTGGTGGCATCGGCGAAGAAGCGCTTCTCAAACTCCCGTTGCTTGAATGCCTCCTGCTGGTCCTCGCCAGCTTCGTCAATAAAAGAGACGACGAAACCTACGTCGGAAAGTAGTTCTGTGGTGATTTCGGTGCGGGCATCCACCACCGTGGGATTAATAAGGTAGCCTTCCTTCACACCGTCCAGCAGTGAATAGCGGTAGGTCGGCTGGCTGTTTTCACAGCCGAAGGTGCGGTAGGTGTCGAGCAACAGCCGACGCTCTAACTCGCGGGGATCTCGGGTGGATGGATTGGTATCGTCGAACTTCCTGAGGTAGTCACGGGGCGTGGCGGTGAGACCCAGCTTGTAGCCGATGAAATAATCAAAAACAGCGCGGGCATTGCCGCCGATGGAGCGGTGCGCTTCGTCGGAGACGACAAGGTCAAAATCGGTCGGAGAGAAGAGCCGCTGATACTTGTTGTTGAAGAGCAGCGACTGCACCGTGGTGACAACGATTTCCGCACGCCGCCAGTCGTCCCGGTTCTCCTTGTAGATGACTGTTTGAAAATCGGCGGACAGCAGAGATGTGAAGGCCCTTTTGGCCTGATCTTCAAGTTCGAGGCGATCCACAAGGAAGAGTACCCGCCGGGCATTGCCGGTGCGGAGAAAAAGTTTGATAACTGCGGCGGCGGTGAGGGTTTTGCCGGTTCCCGTGGCCATCTCAAAAAGAAAACGGTCTTTACCTTCCTTAATCGCAGCCTGAAGTATGTGGATGGTTTTCAATTGATAGGGCCGAAGAAAACGGAGCCTGTTGGCCTGGATGTAGCCGGGACGCTCGGCCTCGTTGCGCCACGCCGCGTCTGATTGGTAGTTCGGGCGCTGGGTAAGAACGATGTAGTCGTCGCCGACCCGTTCTTCGATAAGGCGCTGGGGATTGGGGGTGACTTTCTGGTAGTTCGTCACCGAGTCCGGCGTAGGAAAGGATGTAATGAGGTAGGGGTTGCCGCGCTCCAGGTCCCAGAAATAGTGCAGGTTGCCGTTAGAGAGGATGACGAAGCGGCAGTTCTGCGACTTGGCGTATTTACGGGCCTGTTCCTTACCGACGAGCGGGTTCTTATCTTCCGATTTGGCCTCAAGGACGATGAAAGGGAAGCCTTTGATGTCGAGCAGCAGGAAGTCGATGAAGCCTTTGGCCGTCTTTTCGAAGTTCTGACCCATGGCGTTAAGATCGGAAGATTTGATCGTGACACTGGGCTCAAGGCAGATGTTGGCGGGACTTTTTACTGAAGGGAAGAAGCGCCAGCCTGCCGCTTCGAGCAACTTATTGATCTTGATACGGGCAGTGGCTTCTTTATCGGGCACTCACGCTCCTTTTTCTTTCCATTTTCCTGCAATGAAAATTCTAACCTTCCAATATTAAAAACACAAATATTTTCTTATGTTTCATTATGATACCAAAAAAAAGATGAGGACTGTGGAGGTGCTGTTGTAAACCTTGAACCTTGAACATTGAACGATTTTTATCCTCCCCTCCTCACCTTTCACTGTATACAGAATGTTAACGCTTTGATTCCATAAATACAAATAGTTTTTAAAGTATCTCAGCGGAAAGTATAGTTTTTATAGCATGTGCCGGTGACAACAGTATGCCACCGGAATAAAAAATGTAATTTTAAATAGAAAGGATTAGCTAAAAAAAGTAGCGATGGATAATTATTGACATTATATATGATGTCATATACAATTACCCTGTGGATGATAAGTTACTGAAGAAAGTGCAGGCAGGAAGGAGTAATGTCCGAATTGACGAACTGTTGAAATTGATGGAATCATACGGTTTTAAATGGAAGAGGACAAAACACGGTTATATGTTCATACATGAAAAACTTAAAAACGTTATGTTGCCCCATGTTCCGATTCCACATGGCAGGGAAAATAAGATATTGAGGCGTTATATTGATATGTGTCTGCTGGCAATAGATGCCCTGCTTAAAGGAGAGTAATCATGAAAGACCTGGCATATTATAAATCACTTATTTACAGAATGGAGATAGAATACGACGAAGATGAGCATCTTTATTTTGTGACTTTTCCTGACCTTCCGGGCTGCATGATGCATGGTGAAACGCCCGATGAAGCGTTAAAGCTGGCCAATGAGGTCAAAGACGAATGGTTGACCACTGCATATGAGAATGGATGGAAGATACCGGAGCCATCACGTCATCAGGAAACCACAGGGAGGCTTACCCTACGTGTGCCACGATATATACATAAAAAAATTATGGAGACTGCCGAAAAAGAAGGGGTAAGCCAGAACCAATTGCTTCTTTCATTTATATCAGAGAAATTGGCATACAGATAAGGGTTTAGTAGAAAAACAAACAAATACATTTTATTCATCTATGCGGAGGCCTCCATCTTTTCGCTGTAGTCCTTTGACGGGAGGAGCTGCCAGCTATGGTCGCCGTGAACCTCAAGCACCTTCTCGTGGTACCGGACGAGGCTTGACCGATGGCCGACGCTCACATACACGGCTTTACTGTCCTGGAGAAACCGGTAGATCATCGCTTCATTGGGGAGGTCCAGGGCGCTTGTAGCCTCGTCGAGGATTGCGTAACGGGGGCGGGTCATGAGGAGCCTGGCAAAGGCGAGACGCTGTTGCTCCCCCAGGGAGAGGACGTTATCCCAGTCGAGGATAGCTTCAAAACCGCCGACCCGTTCAGGCAGATCGGGGAGGTTCACCTGTTTCAGGACGCCCCGCAATGTGTCTTCACTGACAGTATTGCTTGTGTTTGGATAGAGGAGTTGCTCCCGGAGTGAGCCAATGACCATGTAGGGTAGTTGCGGCAGAAAGAGCATTTCGGAACGATCGGGACGAATTACATTGCCTGACCCTGAATTCCAGAGACCGGCGATTGTCCTTAAGATCGAGCTTTTGCCTACCCCGCTTGGCCCCACTATGAGGAGGCTGTCTCCCTGTTTCAGTTCCACAGAAAGATTTTCGATGAGCATGCGTTTCTTGTAAGGCGTTTCCACAGTAAGATGCTCTACGGCAAGCGTATCTCCCGTTGTCAATTCAACTTTTTCCTGCCCTGCTTCTGCCGGGGTTTTTCCCTTCAGTGCCTCTGCGAAGCTGTGGAGACGGTTGATGGCTGCTGCGAAACTGGTGATACCCTCGAACTGAGTGATGATGACGGCAACAGCAGACCAAACCTGTAAAAAGGCCATTTCCCCCTGGGAGATAACGCCGAATTCGATCCGGCCTGCAAAAAAGAACTGTGCCAGCACAATCGTAGGAAGTATCTTGATGATGGAGTCATAGCCGCCGGTAAAGAATGTGAGGTTTCGCTGCCAGGCGATGAGGCGGTTATAGTTGTCCACCACTCCGGAAAATCGTTGTTTAACCTGGACTGCTTCCTGATGTTCCCCGCCGTAGAATGCTATGGACTCGGCATTATTCCTGATGTGTACCATGCCGTACCGGAAATCGGCTTCCCGGCGAAGCTGTTCAAAATTCAGCGTGACCAGTTTCTTCCCGAAGAGAAGGGTAACAAAGGTGCCCACTATGGCGTAGACGATAAGTATAACCATGAGCATTCCCGAAATGCTCCAGAGAACGCCTGACATGGCAATGAGCTGGCTTACGGAAAAAAACATAATCGAAAAAAAAGAAAGGCTATTTATGGTAAAGTTCCCCACATCCTGACTGATACGCTGGTCAGGGTTATCGATCTCCTTGTTCCAGTTGATATCGTAGTAGGCTTTATTCTGAAAATAAAGCTGTAGAAAATATTTGGTCAGCCACCGGCGCCAGTTGATGCCCAGTTTTTTTGGTACGTAACTGAAGAAGCCGCTTATTGGCGCCACCATGGCGAGGACGATAAAAACTATGATGACCTGGCGGTAGAAAAGGCTTACCTCCTTTTTTGCCAGCGCTGTCATGAGGTCCCGTGAGGCGTAGGTGATGACAACGTTCAAGCCGGTGTACGCAAGGAGAAGGCCGATGACGAGGCCGAGAAATCCCCAGGCCTTCCACTTTTCTTCCGACATCCAGTAAAGCCTGGCAATATTCCAGAAGCGTAACCAGAGTTCTTGAACAGCGCTCCGTTTTTTTAATGTATCGGACATGATTTACCTCGTTGAATTCTTTGTAATACCAGTTCGCCTTCATTCATATAACTTCGTTATCTCGTCGTCGCGCTCCTCGACGTACTACATGTACGCCTGCGTCGGTTCCTTCTTGATGCCTCGTTCTATCTTTGAATCCGAACTGGTATAAGCAGTCAATATCCATCATTTTCGTGCAATGTCGGCAAATTTGCAACGGAAAAATTAACGGTGCAGGCTAAAGAAATTCAATTAATCCCAAATATGTTGTTAGGAAGGTGTCGGGGTATCCCGGAGCAAACCGTCGAGAGGCGAGGAAGCTTGGTCTTTTGCTGTCAAGCAAAAGTTCCGAAGCCGAACGCGAGCGATTGAAGCCGCTGGAGCGGAATGAGCGTGTTTGAGAGGGATGGTCCGACACCCATATGATTCTAATGATAAATCCGGGTTAATTTGAAAAGGTTTTTTCTCATTGAATACAAAAGACGTAAGTGATATAAAGGATACATTCAAGAAACGTAAGTGATGGCAAAAGACGTTCGATCGATAATTGATAAGCTCAAAACGATGCATGGCGAGCCGAGATGTGAATTGAACTTCACTAATCCCCTTGAGCTTGTTGTTGCTACCGTTTTGTCTGCCCAATGTACAGATGAACGCGTCAACAAGGTAACGGTAACGCTTTTTAAAAAATATCGAAATATCTATGACTATATTAATTTAATTAATGAAGAACTTGAGAATGATATCAGAAGTACTGGATTTTATAAGAATAAAGCGAAGGCTATTAAAAATATCACAGAGGAAATCCGGGACAGGTTTCATGGCGAAGTGCCCCGGGATATAGATACCTTTGCAACAGTTAAGGGGATCGGCAGAAAATCTGCGAATTTAATAGTTGGACTGGCCTTTGATAAGCCGGCAGTAATTGTAGATACACACGTAATCAGGCTGTCGAACAGGATTGGATTTTCCGATAAAAAAGACCCGGATAGAATAGAGCAGGATATAAAAAAAGTAGTACCGGAGGATATGTGGACGGCATTTTCTCTGCTTATAACCCTTCACGGGCGATACCTGTGCAAGGCAAGAAAGCCGGAATGTGAAAGATGTCTTCTGCAAAATGAGTGTGATTACTGGATTGGAGGAAGAAGTGATGTTTGAAGATGAAAAATTGACTGAAAGCGAAATTGCGAAACTTACAGAATTATCAAGACTTGCAAAGGGGGATATTGTAACGATGACCCGTCTTGCCGGAACAGGGCATCCGGGTGGATCAATATCGTCCCTTGATATATATCTGACACTCTTTTCCCATGCAAAGTTGCAGGAAAGACCGGGAGACAGAATTGTAGTGAGTCATGGCCATACATCCCCCGGTGCCTATGCTGCCCTTGCAAGGCTTGGACATCTTCCCGTTGATGAGGTTGTTGCCTTTTTCAGGAAGGCAGGAAGTCCCTTTGAAGGGCATATGGTGAGAGGAATCCCCTTTATCGACTGGTCTACAGGCAATCTCGGTCAGGGGCTCTCTGCAGGGTGTGGCTTTGCCATTGCATCAAAAATCCGTAAGGAAGATAACCATGTTTATGTTCTCATGGGTGACGGTGAACAACAGAAAGGGCAGATAGGAGAGGCACGAAGGTTTGCAAAAAAGTATAATTTGAACAATATCACTGTTTTCATTGATTATAACCGGTTGCAGATCAGCGGGTCCATTGATAGCGTGATGCCCCAGAACATCATTGAAAATTATCTTTCTGACGGCTGGGATGTACTGGAGATAAACGGACACGATTATAACGAAATTTATACAGCGCTGAGAAATACAAGGTCTAATGATAGCCCTGTCTGTATTGTGGCGGACACAGTGATGGGAAATGGTATACCTTTTATGGAAAACAAGGAAAAATACCATGGGAACCCATTAAATGAAAAGGAATATAAGGACGCCATGGAAGCTTTGGGGCTTGTGGACAGATTTGAGTTTTACAAGGAAAAAAGAAAGGGAATCTGGAGCTGGCAGCCGTCCCTGAATAACGAAACCTTGTCGGTAAGGACAGGCAATCCATTTACCTATAAGGATGAAGACAAGGTTGACAACAGAACTGCCTTCGGGAAGGCATTAAAGGACCTTGGTGATTTAAATATTGAGAATGGACAGATAGTCTGTACCTTCGACTGTGACCTTGCAAGTTCTGTGAAAACGGGTGATTTCGGAAAGGCCTATCCGGATTATTTTTTTCAGGGCGGTATCCAGGAGCACAATACGGCCACAATTGCAGGGGCTTTGTCAACAACAGGGATACTTACTTTTTTTGCCGATTTCGGGGTTTTCGGGATAGATGAAACATATAACCAGGAACGTTTGAATGATATAAATAAAACCAACCTGAAGCTCATCCTTACCCATGTAGGGCTTGATGTGGGCCCTGACGGTAAAACGCACCAGTGCGTTGATTATATCGGTCTTGCCCGGAACCTCTATAATTTCAGGACAATCGTGCCATGTGACCCAAACCAGATGGACAGGGTTGTGAGACACGTTGCTGCTGTGGAGGGGAATTTCCTCGTAGCTACAGGACGGAACCGCTGGCCGGTTATTGCCGGAAAAGACGGGAAACCTCATTATGGCGAAGGATATGTGTTTGATTATGGCAAGATGGATGTATTGAGGGAGGGCGCCGAAGGTGCTGTAATCACGTATGGAGGCATGGTAAGCAGGGCGTTGAAAATTGCAGAGAATCTTGCAGGAAAAGGCGTAAACCTGACAGTGGTAAATATGCCCTGTGTTAATGAAATTGATGAAAATGTGATGGGTATGCTTTTAAAGATGCCTTATATAATTACCTATGAAGACCACAACGTTTATACAGGCATAGCCCCGGTTATTACTTCATACTTATTGAGGAACAAATATCAGGGCAGGTTGGAATCCTTCGGGACGAAAAATTATGGCGCCTCAGGTGACACCGATGAAGTATATGCAGTTGAAGGACTGGATGTGGAGTCCATGACAGTAGCATTGTTGAAGATGATAAAGTAATATAAGGACAATAACCAATAACCAAATTACAATAAACAAACAAAATCCAATGATGAAGGTAATAACCAATAATCAAATAACCAATTACAAATGAAAATCAATAACCGATATACAAGTTCCAAGAACATACGTTTTTTTATCGTTTGTTTATTGTAATTTGTTTATTGGAATTTTAAGCAAGGGGGTTTTATGGAAGACATTAAAGGGATGTATAAGAAAATCGTAAAGGATCAGTTTCCGGAGACAATAAAGATTGATATGGGCGGCCAGGCGCTGCTGTACAAGAAAAAGATCTGGAATATCTATGATGCCGATGAAAAATGTGATGTTGAGCGCGGGTTGAGGTATGGAGAAAATCCGGATCAAGCTTCTGCCATGTATGAGCTTGTCAACGGGAACATCATGCTCGGTGATGTGCGGTTTTTTGATTCCCAGGGTGGCCTGACAAGCAGGGTTACAGAAAAAGATATGCTGCAGGTCGGGAAGCACCCGGGCAAGATTAACCTAACCGATGTAGACAATGCGCTGAACATTTTGAAATTTCTTGATAAAAAACCAGCCTGCGCAATCTTGAAACACAATAATCCATGTGGTGCAGCCTGTGGCTCAACCCCTGCAGAGGCTTTTGAAAAGGCATTCTGGTGCGACAGGATTGCTGCATTTGGCGGCGCCGTTGTTTTGACGAGAACCGTTGATGTAGAGACAGCAAAGGCAATGGTACCGTATTATTTTGAGGTAATCTGCGCGCCTGATTTTGATGGTGCGGCTATAGATATATTGAAAAAATGGAAAAACCTGAGGATTCTCCAGATCAAAGCAATTGAGCAATTACACGAGTATAAATTTAAACGTTATATTGATATAAAGTCACTGATGGACGGCGGGATTGTCATTCAGGAATCTCAGCCATATAAAATCAAGGGCAAAGAAGACCTCAAACCAGCGGAAACGATTTACAAGGGACAGGTATATAAGATTAAAAGAGCTCCCACTGACAAAGAATACGCCGATATGCTCTTTGGATGGTATGTGGAATCAGGCGTAAGCTCAAACTCGGCCCTTTTTGTAAAAGATGAGGCGACAGTTGCCATAGGAACGGGCGAGCAGGACAGGGTAGGGGTTGTCGAGATTGCTGTCTTTAAAGCCTATACAAAATTTATGGACAAAGAGGTATTCAAAAAATTCGGCGTGCCCTATGCGGTTTTCAAGCTGGAAGCAGAGAAGGGTTTGAGAAAGATGGAAGACTTGATAGAAATAGAGAGATATACAAAGGAACAAAAGGCAGGCCTTACAGGTTCGGTAGTAGTTTCTGATGGATTTTTTCCCTTCAGGGATGGTGTTGATGCGGCAATAAAGCAGGGGGTCACGGGCATTATCCAACCGGGCGGTTCAGAGCGTGATTTTGAGGTAATCGAGGCCTGCAATGAATCTGATGTAACAATGGTCTTTGCAGGGCAGAGGTTGTTTAAACATTAAAAGAGCAGGTTAAGGTCAAGGTCGAACTTCGCGAGTGATAGGGGAGGTCTCCGGGTGAATCGTTCAAGCCGCTCAAGTAGTTCAAGTAGTTCGGGCTGTTTGAACCGTTTAAGCGGTTTAAGCCGTTTGAACATTTAAGTAAGGGGGCGACCTGTCTGCGTGTGATATGCACAGGCAGGCGTGAGCCCCGGTAAATGAAAGGATTAGAATATGGGAGATTTAGTTTTTTTGGCATGGATTGCAATGGGGATTGTGATCGTTGTATGGGGTGTGATGAAACGGATTAAGAAAAATAAAGATAAATAAAGAAATATATCACAAACACGTATTCTTTTAATGCCTCACTTTTTTTCCAGAAACCGGGAAAAACAGATTTTGCTTATTTATTAAAAAAACAGGGTAGAATTGTTTTATCGGCAACACTATCTTTTGGGGTAAAGCCTTTAATTTTTTACAATTTGTGTTGACAAAATGTTGTAGTCAAATTATAATTGTGAAAATAATTACAAATACACAAACGCCAATGGAGGTAACACATGAGACCATATTTTGAGAAGATGCAGGACTGGGGTAAGCCAGCGAAGGAGAATAAGGCTAACGCCGAAGAGATTAAAAAAGTTGAACAAGGTATTGCAGAAATCGTAGAAGAGAAGAAAAATGCAGGAATGCCTGCGGAAGTCTTAAATAAAAGAGGTGAGTGGACGGTACACCAGAGGCTTGCATATATTGTAGAGCCCGGCACATGGTGTCCTCTTCATACCTTGTATGATCCGATGGATGAAGAATCCGGGACAACAGGTGTGGTGGATGGTCTTGGCAAGATTAACGGCAGATGGTGCGTAATTATCGGCTTTGATAACAAGGTCATGGCAGGTGCATGGATAGCGGGTCAGCCACACAACATCCTCCGGGTTACGGACATTGCGAAGAGGTTCCATTGCCCACTCGTATGGCTCGTGAACTGCAGTGGTGTAAAGTTGCCCGAGCAGGAAAAGATGTATGCAGACAGGAGAGGAAGTGGAACTACCTTCTTCAGACACGCTGAGTTGAACAAGCTCGGTATTCCCGTTCTTGCGGCAATTTATGGAACAAACCCGGCAGGCGGCGGATATCAGGGAATCAGCCCTACGCTCCTTCTTGCACATAAAGACTGTAATATCGCAGTCGGCGGCGCCGGCATCGTAAGCGGTATGTCACCAAAAGGCTTCTTCGACGAAGAGACGGCAGAGCAGCTTATCGAAGCAACGAGAAAGTTCAAGTCAATTCCTCCGGGCAGGGTTGAGATTCATCATGATGTAACGGGATTTTTCAAACAGGTATTTCAGACCGAGGAAACAATCCTTGATGCCGTGAAAGAGTGGGTGACCTATTTGCCCGTCTATAACAGCAAATTTTTCAGGGTAGCAGAACCGGCAGAACCGAAATTCCCGGCGGAAGACCTGTACAGCCTTGTGGCCTTTAACCAGAAGATGACCTACAACATAGAAGAAGTAATGGCAAGACTTACAGATAACAGCGAGCACATGGAATTCAGACCAGGCTATGGTCCGGAACTTTACACGGGTCTTATCAAAGTTGACGGGTTCCTTGTTGGAATCGTTGCGAACAGACAGGGCATGATGCCGAAGGGCTATCCGGAATATGCACCGTATCCCGGTATCGGTGGAAAGTTCTACCGTCAGGGACTGATTAAAGTGAATGAGTTTGTCAGCCTTTGCGGCAGAGACAGGGTGCCGATGATCTGGATTCAGGATACCTCCGGTATCGATGTTGGCGACATTGCAGAGAAAGCAGAACTTCTCGGACTTGGTCAGGCACTTATTTACTCCATTGAGCAGAGCGACCTTCCCATGATGGCCGTTATATTAAGAAAAGGTACTGCTGCAGCTCACTATATCATGGCAGGACCCCAGGCAAACAACAATAACGCCTTTACCCTCGGCACCGCAACGACTGAAATCTATGTCATGCACGGTGAGACCGCTGCTGCAGCAAGCTTTGCGAGAAGGCTTGTAAAAGAGAAGGATGCGGGGAAGCCTCTTACGAAGGTCATTGAGCAGATGAACGTATTAGTAAAGGCATACTATGACAATTCAAGGCCGGCGTATTGTGCGAAAAAGGGTCTTGTTGATGAAGTCGTGCCGATGAAAGACCTGAGAAGGTATTTTGTCGCCTTTGCAAACTGCGTTTACCAGAATCCGGTATCAATAACCCCACAGCATCAGATGATACTTCCGAGAATCATAAAGGGTTAATAGCTTTACATAAGCAAAGTGCAGGGTGGATCGTTATATCCACCCTGTTTTTTTCATTAGTCAGTTAACCATTATTTTAATAGTGTTGACTGCTTCCATGCGGTAGTGTATTTTTATTAACTGTATTGTGTGAGAAGATGAGAGAAAGGCTTTCTGAAATCCTTCAGGATATTAAAGAAAAAGGAAACTACAGGGCAATACGGTATATTAAACCCCTGTCAGCTACAAAAGTATTATATAACTCGAAGGAACATCTTAATCTTTGTTCAAATAGCTACCTGTCACTCCATGTCCACCCTGATGTTATCAACGCAGCCAGACAAGCTACAGAAGAATACGGTTCAGGCACCTGTTCTTCGCGGAGCGTTGCGGGTAGTATTGATCTCTATGAAGAACTTGAAAGAGAGATTGCCGCATATAAGGGTTACAGCAATGCCCTCATATTCTCAAATGGATATATGGCAAATATTGGTATTATATCAACGCTTACAGACACTGGTGATACAATATTCAGCGACGAGTTGAACCATTCGAGCTTGATACACAGCATGAGACTGTCACGGGCAAAAAAGGTGATTTATAAACACAGAGATGTAAATGACCTTGAGAAAAAGATAAGAAGAGACAGGGGCAGGGGAAGAAAATTTATCATTACTGAATCTATTTTCAGCATGGATGGAGATATTGCCCCGCTGAGAGACGTATTTGAACTGAAAAAAAAATACGATGTCCATGTTATGCTGGACGATGCGCACGGTACCGGGGTATTTGGCGAGAAAGGAACTGGCCTTGAGGAGCTGTTTGGTCTCTCAGGCAGCATAGATGTGCATATGGCAACATTCGGAAAGGCCCTCGGGTCATTTGGCGCCTTCGTACTGGCAGATAAGATTCTACTGGAATATCTTGTCAACAGGGCAAAGACCTTTATGTACACAACGGCCTTACCGCCATCTTCATTAGCTGCATCACTGGCTGCGCTGAGACTTATAAAAAATGATATATCTTTTAAAGAAGAACTTTGGGAGAACATAGATTACATGCGAGGCAACCTTATGCGAGCCGGTTTTGACCTTAAGGAAAGTGCCGGTCCTATCATCCCGATTGTCGTTGGTGAAGACGCAAAGACTATTAAAATGCAAGAAATCCTTATGGAAAAAGGATTATTTCTCCAAGCCATACGACCCCCTACAGTGCCGGAGGGAACTTCCAGACTCAGATTGACTGTAGTAAGAGGATTTGCAAGGGATGAGATGGATTATACTATAGAAACCCTCGTCCAGACTGGAAAAACGATGGGACTTATTTAGAAGCAATGAAGAGTGAAAAACGAAGAATTATTAAGAAAATAGATTTTTTAATTTTTAATTCTTAATTATGGAGTAAGCAATGTACAGTAGTGAACAATTGACCGAGTGGGACAAAAAATACATCTGGCATCCTTTTACCCAGATGGAAGACTATATGGATATACAGCCATTAGTCATTGAAAGGGGCGAAGGATTTTACCTCATTGATACTGATGGCAGAAAATATATTGACGGTGTTTCTTCGCTATGGGTGCTTGTTCACGGGCATGGGAAAAAAGAGCTGGTGGAAGTCATAGGGCAACAGTCAAAACAACTTTGCCATTCTACCCTGCTTGGACTGACAAATGTTCCGGCTGTTGTACTTGCAAAAAAGCTTATAGATATTGCCCCGGAAGGCCTGTCAAAAGTCTTTTACTCCGATAACGGTTCAACCTCTGTTGAGATTGCATTGAAAATGGCATACCAGTATTGGCAGCAGAAGGGTGAGAAGAAGAGGAAGAAATTTATTTCGTTTGCTAACGGCTATCATGGCGATACCATCGGGTCGGTAAGCGTGGGAGGTATAGACCTCTTTCATAAAGTGTACAGGCCGTTACTTTTCAGAAATTATAAATCCCCATCGCCTTACTGCTACAGATGCCCGTTGAAGCTTCAAAAAGAAACATGTGGCCTGGCATGTGTGGAGCAGTTTGAAAAAATTGTTAAAAGGCACAAAGACGAGGTGTGTGCTGTAATTATTGAACCAATCGTTCAGGGGGCGGCTGGTATGATTGTCCAGCCTGATGGTTTTCTCTCAGCAGTCCGGGGGATTGCAAAAGAGAATGGCCTTTTGTTCATAGCAGACGAAGTGGCTACAGGATTCGGAAGAACAGGAAATATGTTCGCCTGTGAAAAAGAAAATGTAAGACCGGATTTCTTATGTGTTGCAAAAAGTATTACCGGTGGGTACCTTCCTCTCGCGGCAACATTGACGACAGATGAAATATTCGGTGGTTTTCTCGGAAAATTTGAAGATTTTAAGACATTTTTCCATGGGCACACGTATACGGGGAACCCTCTTGCCTGTAGTGTTGCTGTGAAAAATCTTGAATTGTACGAAGAAGAACAGTTAATTGGAAAATTGAAAGGTAAGATTGCTTTATTGCAAAAGGAACTACAAGGGTTTTATCAATTACTACATGTAGGTGATGTAAGGCAGAGAGGTTTTATGATAGGCATAGAACTGGTAAAAAACAGAAAAACAAAACGATCTTATACTCCTAAAGAGAAAATAGGCCAGAAAGTAACATGGGAAGCACGGAAGAGAGGCGTTGTCATAAGACCTCTTGGCGATGTAATTGTCCTGATACCTCCCCTTGCTATTGATGAAACCACATTAAAGGAACTCGTTAAAGTAACCTATGAGAGCATAAAAGCTGTAACAGGTATATAAACTATTGCCGATGGATTGTATGCACAGAAATACAATTTGTTCCTGTCCCTTTGGAATTACAGGAGTTTATCAACTGACAATGAATACACGGCTAACGACAATCGACTAAAATATTTTATTTATATTTATTGTCTATATCGCTTGACAATTGCCGGAAAATAAGTATAATTATGACTGCTTTACGGTTGGCAAGTTCATTGAAAAGAAAATAGTAGGTCCTCGTTCAATTTTGAACAATTTTTATCGGTTTGTTTTGAGAGTTTGATCCTGGCTCAGAACGAACGCTGGCGGCGTGCCTAACACATGCAAGTCGAGCGCGAACGACCCCTTCGGGGGACTAGTAGAGCGGCGGACGGGTGAGTAATACATGGGTAATCTGCCCTCGAGCTTGGGATAACCCCGCGAAAGTGGGGCTAATACCTGATAAGACCACATAGCTTAAGTTACGTGGTAAAAGGTGGCCTGTATTTATACTGGCTATCACTTGAGGATGAGCCCGTGGCCTATCAGCTTGTTGGTGAGGTAAGAGCTTACCAAGGCTATGACGGGTAGCTGGTCTGAGAGGACGACCAGCCACACTGGGACTGAGACACGGCCCAGACTCCTACGGGAGGCAGCAGTGGGGAATATTGGGCAATGGGCGAAAGCCTGACCCAGCGACGCCGCGTGGGTGATGAAGGCCTTCGGGTTGTAAAGCCCTTTCGTGCGGAAAGAACAGTCCCGTGGTTAATATCCACGGGATTTGACGGTACCGCAGGAAGAAGCACCGGCTAACTCCGTGCCAGCAGCCGCGGTAATACGGAGGGTGCAAGCGTTGTTCGGAATTATTGGGCGTAAAGGGCGCGTAGGCGGTTGTGTAAGTCAGATGTGAAATACTTCGGCTTAACCGGAGAACTGCATTTGAAACTGCACAACTAGAGTACAGGAGAGGGAAATGGAATTCCCGGTGTAGAGGTGAAATTCGTAGATATCGGGAGGAACACCAGTGGCGAAGGCGATTTCCTGGCCTGATACTGACGCTGAGGCGCGAAAGCGTGGGGAGCAAACAGGATTAGATACCCTGGTAGTCCACGCTGTAAACGGTGAACACTAGGTGTGGGAGGTGTAATACCTTCTGTGCCGAAGCAAACGCGTTAAGTGTTCCGCCTGGGAAGTACGGCCGCAAGGTTGAAACTCAAAGGAATTGA
>JAPLKA010000109.1 GCA_026388315.1 Pseudomonadota bacterium
CATGGAAACTACGCTCTTCCCTGGTTTCAGGACATCTACCCTGCCTTCGAGGATGCTTATCTTACCGGCCAGGACAGCATGAGACAGACCTGCAAAGGATAAAAAGACAAGAGAAATAATTGCAAGGGATATAATGAGATGAAACCGATGTAATGTGACGTAGAGATTCTTCTGCATTGGTAACTACCACTAACATTCAATGCTATTGAGAATTCTATTGTCCATTAAAAAAGCTGATTATTAAATTCCCAAATAAATAGCTATTTTGATATATTGCAAATATTTACAACTATGTCAAGCAAATTCCCACACAGCAAAAATAGTCTCGCGCTATCCCCTCTCAAACCTGTCCCTTTCGCTGAATATGCATCCACAGTATTGCTGCCTGTACATATTCAACCTTTTTGATTCCTCGACCCCCTCCTTCCAGCCCTTCCTGAAATCCTCATACAGGAACTCTATACCGTATGAGCCGGATAATTCTTCGCCGATAGCTTTTATATCATCATGCCGCTGGTATCTGCTGTAAAGAAGAGTGGTAGTAACCGCATCAAACCCCTCTCCAGCACCCTTCTGAAAGGTCTTCTCCAACCTCATTCTGTAGCAGAAAAGACACCTGTCTTTCCCGTATTCAAGGGCGCCCTTCAGGAAGGTTTCAAGATCGTAGCTTTTATCAACAGTGAGTGGAAGAAGAGAGATGCCGGCGTAATTTTTCAGCGTCTGCAGCCTTTTGAGAAATTCTGTGTAGGGATGGATGTTGGGGTTATAAAAATAACCTGACACCTCAGCGCCCTCAGCCCTCAGCCTTTTCAGCGTATATATGCTGCAGGGAGCGCAGCAGATATGTAACAGAACCTTTTTTGCGCTCCCTTCCATATAATGTGTGTTACTTCTTGTCTTTTATGGCTGCCCGGGCTGCGGCAAGTTTTGCAACTGTCACCCTGTAAGGCGAACAACTCACGTAGTCAAGGCCGATCCTGTGACAGAACTCCACTGAATTCGGCTCACCGCCGTGCTCACCGCATATGCCTATCTTCAGACCTTTTCTCGTCTTTCGCCCCCGTTCAACGGCCATCTTCATAAGTTCCCCGACGCCGTCCTCATCGATCCTCTGGAATGGGTCATAAGGAATAACATCATGCTCAATATAGTAACGCAGGAACTTTACGGCATCGTCCCTGCTCATGCCCATCGTGGTCTGTGTAAGGTCATTGGTGCCAAAGGAGAAAAACTCAGCCACCTTCGCAATCTCACCGGCAGCAACGACAGCTCTCGGTACTTCAATCATGGTACCCACCATGTAGTCTAACTTTACACCGCACTTTTCCATCACCTCTTTTGCCACCCTTTCGACAACCTCTTTCTGGAGGGCAAGTTCGCTTACATAGCCGACCAGAGGTATCATCACCTCGGGCTTCACATTGATGCCGGCCATCTTTACCTCACAGGCAGCCTCAAAAATAGCCCTCGCCTGCATCTCGGTGATCTCAGGGAATACGATACCAAGCCTGCAACCCCTATGCCCCAGCATCGGGTTTGCCTCATGGAGGCTCTGTATCTTCGCAACAAGGGTCTCATAGGGGGTCCCGCTCTTCTTTGCCAGCGTCTTTATCTCTTTTTCCGTGTGAGGCAGAAACTCATGGAGAGGCGGGTCAAGGGTCCGGATGGTGACGGGACGTCCGTTCATCACCTTGAAGAGGCCTATGAAGTCCTCCTTCTGCATGGGAAGAATCTTGTTGAGGGCCTTTTTTCTCCCTTCCAGGTCGTCGGCCACAATCATCTCCCTCACTGCGTCGATCCGCTCACCTTCGAAAAACATATGCTCCGTTCTGCAAAGGCCTATACCCTCGGCTCCGAAGGCAACGGCAATTTCGGCCTGCTTGGGCTCATCGGCATTTGTCCTTATGCCGAGTCTCCTGACACTGTCCGCCCATTTCATGAGCAGTTCAAAATCCTTATAAATGGGGGAATCCTTCGGCTTCAGTGTTTTGTCAACAAGAACTCTCAATATCTCGGAAGGTATCGTCTTTATCCGACCTGCAAAGACCTCGCCTGTTGTGCCGTCGATAGAGATGTAGTCGCCTTCCTTAATTGTTTTTCCTTTTGTCTTAATCGTCTTCTTCTTGTAATCGATATCGAGCTCACCGCACCCGGCAACGCACACTTTACCCATCTGTCTTGCCACCAGCGCAGCGTGACTGGATACACCGCCCGTGGATGTAAGGATGCCCTGGGCAGCATTCATGCCGCGGAGATCTTCAGGAGATGTCTCTATCCTTACAAGGATGACCTCCTCCCCGCGGCCTGCCCATGCCTCGGCGTCTTCAGCATTGAATACAACCTTTCCGGTGGCAGCCCCTGGACCGGCGTTTAAGCCTTTGGCCACCATATTCCCCGCCTTCAGGGCCTTCTCTGTATCTTTCGGATCAAAGATGGGCCGCATCAACTGGCTCAACTGGTCGGGTTTCACCCTCATGAGGGCCTCTTCTTTTGTGATCAAACCCTCCTTGACCATATCAATTGCAATCTTGAATTCAGCAAATGCCGTCCTCTTCCCGTTCCTCGTCTGGAGCATCCAGAGTTTCCCTTTCTGTATGGTAAATTCCACGTCCTGCATCTCCCGGTAATTCTTCTCAAGTCTTCCCCGAATTTCTATGAGTTGGTCATATATATCCGGCATAACCTCTTCAAGGGATTTGACAGACTTGTCTGTTTTCTGCTTTTTGTTAATCGGAAGGGGTGTCCGGATGCCTGAGACCACGTCTTCGCCCTGTGCGTTGAGGAGATACTCCCCATAGAACTCGTTCTCACCGGTTGCCGGACTTCTTGTGAAAGCTACACCTGTGCCGGAGCCCTCACCCATATTACCGAATACCATGCACTGGACATTTACCGCCGTGCCCCAGGTGTCGGGGATGCCGTTCAGTTCCCTGTATGCGATGGCCCTCTCCGTGTTCCATGATTTAAAGACTGCGCCGATGGCGCCCCACAACTGCTCCCAGGGGTCCTCAGGAAAATCGACTTTCAGTTTTGTCTTTATGAGCTTTTTGAAGCGTGCCACAAGATCCTTCAAGTCCTCCACCATTAATTCCGTATCGAACTTGACCTTTTTCTCTTTCTTCTTCGCTTCAATAACCTCTTCAAAGGGATCACGTTCGTCCTTGCTCTCCGGCTTGAGTCCGAGGACAACGTCTCCGTACATCTGCACGAACCTCCTGTAACAGTCGTAAGCAAAGCGCTCGTTTTTCGTAAGCTTGGCAAGGCCCTTTACCGTCTTATCATTTAAGCCCAGGTTAAGTACGGTATCCATCATGCCCGGCATGCTGACTCTTGCCCCGGAACGCACGGAAAAGAGGAGAGGATTTTTCTGATCACCGAAATCCATTTCCATAACCTTTTCGACCTTTTTCATATCCTCGACTACCTGTTCCCTGAGCCCGTCAGGAAAAGTCATCCCGTTCTGATAAAAATAGACACATGCCTCTGTAGTGATGGTAAAACCCGGTGGAACCGGTATGCCAAGATTGACCATATCGGCAAGGCCAGCGCCCTTACCGCCGACAAGGTTCCTCAGTTTCTCCCCTGCTTCTGCCTTCTTGCCGCCAAAGAAATACACATGTTTTGTCTTCGCCATCTGTTCCTCCTCACTCTATTCTGATTTTTGAAAAATCTCCATATGTTAAAAACATATCTTTTATCTTCTTCAGAAGTGCAAGTCTGTTATTCTTAATGGCCTCATCCTTGTCCATGACGAAGACCTTGTCGAAATAGTTGTCGATAGATTCTTTGAAACCCACGAGGACGGAGAGTGAATGATCGTATTTACGCTCATTCATAGAGGAGAAGAATGCCTCTTTCTTTGATTCATAGAGATTGAAGAGGGTTTTTTCTTCTTTTTCCTCAAGAAGTGAAGTATCTATAGCCAAGTCTTCAGTTAGGGACTTCGTAATATTATAAGCCCTCTTGAAACCGACCATGAGCTTTTTGAAATCCTCGATGGATTGCTGCGTTTCCAGGGTAATAAGTCTTACATAGCCGTCATAAATGTCCTGGGCGACACAAGGCAATACACTCTCCACAAATTCCTGGTTATGATTTTCTTCGATCATGGCAAATTTGAAACGGGTAATGAAAAAATCAAAGAGGGCATCTCTTGTTTCTTCAAAGGACAGTCTTTTTTGAATCCCGTCACCGCTGTCATATGCAATCTTTATCAATGCTTCCATGGGAATATGAAGCTTTTTGTCGATGGCAATTTTTATGATACCAAGGGCTTGTCTCCTCAGTGCAAAGGGGTCAAGATTTCCCGTTGGAGTGATCCCTACGGAGAAAAATGAAGTAAGGGAATCAATCTTATCGGCGATACTCACCAGCGCCCCCAGCGGTGACTGCGGAAGGGCGCCATTGCCACCGCTCGGCAAATAATGTTCTTCAATGGCACGGGCAACATTATCGTCCTCGCCCTGATTTTTTGCATATATCCTTCCCATGATACCCTGAAGCTCAGGAAACTCGCCTACCATATGGGTGAGGAGGTCCGCCTTCATCATCCTTGTTGCACGTTCTATATGTGCTGTGCCTTCAAAATTAAGTACAGCAGAGAGGTGGCGGGCTATTTTTGTTACCCTATCCGTCTTCTGTTTCAGGGTTCCAAGCTTTACATGGAAAACGATGGAAGAAAGCTTTTCGTATAAATCATAAAGTTTTACCTTTTTGTCTTCTTCGAAGAAAAAACGGGCGTCTGCAAGACGTGCCCTCAACACCTTTTCGTTCCCTTTTACAACATTCTTGTCTTCTGCAGGAATGGTATTTGCAAAAAATATGAAATACGGCATGAGATTTCCGTTTTTATCCTCAATTGGAATATACCGCTGATGGCTCTTCATAACATTGACAAGGACTTCTTTTGGTATGGCAAGGAACACCTCTTCAAAACTGCCCCTTAACGGGTAGGGGTACTCCGTAATGTATAATATCTCCTTAATCAGACTGTTATCCCTTATAGCCTGCCCGCCGGTTTCTTCTTCTATCCCGGCTATCCCCTTCAGGATTATGTCCATCCTCTCCTGTTCGTTCACAATAATATGGTTATTTTTTAATTTCTCAATATATTCTGAGGGATTGCCAATCCCGACAGGCCCCTTTGAAAGAAACCTGTGTCCATATGTAACGTTCCCGCTTTTCACATCTGCAACAATGAACTTAATGGGGGCTTCACCAAACAGGGCAAGGAGCCACTGAATGGGCCTTGCATATTCGAAGCTTTCGCTGCCCCACCGCATCCTCTTCTGGAATGGAATACGGGATATGGCATCCTGGAAAAGACCGGGGAGCATATCTTTTGTAGGCCTTCCTGTTTCCACCTTCTCAACGGTGATAAACTCAACTCCATCCTTTACACCTTTCTTAAGATCTTCTACATTAACACCCTGAGACCTGGCAAAACCCGTTGCCGCCTTTGTGGGGTTTCCCGATTCGTCAAATGCCCTGTTATAAGGGGGACCAAATTTTATAGTAACACTTTCTTCCTGCTTTTCGGCTACATCATAGACAAAAGCAGCCATCCTTCGCGGCGTAGCCAGGATCTCAATATTACCGTAGCTGACCCTGAGGTTATTAAACCCATCCTGCAATAATTTCAGGAGACCTTCCTTTTCGGGCTCAATAAACCGTGCAGGAATCTCCTCGGTACCGATTTCAAGTAAAAGGTCGCTCATGACACTCCTTTTATTAATGAAGAATTAAGAATTGTTTTTCAACAGTTGATTTCCCATTCTTAATTCTTAATTCTTCATTCTTTATTGCTTTTCAGCAGCGGGAACCCCATTTCTTCCCTTTTTTTTATGTAAAGCTCGGCACACATCTTTGCGAGATTTCTTACACGCCCGATATAGTTTGCGCGTTCGGTAACGCTTATGGCGCCCCTCGCATCGAGCAGGTTGAATACATGCGAGCATTTCAGACAGTAATCGTAGGAAGGAAAGATAAGTCCCCTGCCTTTGGCAAGCTTCTCACCCTCATGCTCGTACATATCAAAAAACTGTCTGAGCATGGCAGGATCGGATTCTTCAAAATTATACGTGGAATATTCCCTTTCCGGTTCAAGGAAAACATCTCCATAAAGGACATCCTTGTTCCACTTTATGTTGTAGACATTATCAATATCCTGGAGATACATGGCAATCCTCTCGGTGCCGTAAGTAATCTCAACTGTTATGGGTGAAAGGTTGATCCCTCCACACTGCTGAAAATAGGTAAACTGGGTAATCTCCATGCCGTCGAGCCACACTTCCCACCCAAGCCCCCATGCCCCGAGCGTCGGGGATTCCCAATCGTCCTCCACAAACCTGATATCGTGATACGATGTGTCGATGCCAAGGCTTCTCAGACTGTCAATATAGATTTCCTGAATATCCTTGGGTGAAGGCTTCATAATTACCTGGAACTGATAATAATGCTGAAGACGGTTTGGATTCTCGCCGTACCGTCCGTCTGTAGGTCTTCTTGAAGGCTGGACATATGCAGTATTCCATGGCTCAGGGCCAAGAGACCTCAAAAACGTAGTAGGATGAAACGTGCCTGCGCCAACTTCCATATCGTAAGGCTGCTGGACTATACATCCTTTTGCAGCCCAGAATCTCTGTAGTTCAAATATAAGGTCTTGAAAATACATATCATTCTCTCCTGTTTCTGTATAACATAAAATACATGCTTTTTGCCATTAATTTTCGTGCTATACCCTTAGTAGACGGCCTTTCTCAGTTTCTCCGCTTTCTCGACGATATGGATTTTTTCTCAAAATTCTCCTTAAACCCGTATTTATCGAGAAGAACCTCCCACAGAGGATCATTGGTAACATTTAAAATAGCTGAGTTGATGGGTTTGCGCAACGGGCTGCCTGTCGGCATGCCGAAGGCAAACTGAAATCTCTTTAAATTTGTTGAATACAGGGTAAATTTACCCGGATAATCTCTATCTATAATGTAGTGCAATGTTATCTCGTCAAACAAAAATCCCTCAATTTTTTTATCTAATAAGGCATTTATCACATCTTTTTCATTATCAAAAAGCGTGCATTTCCCTCCCATTTTTTGTATAAGACTCGCTGAAGTACCTCCCGTTATTGCACCTAATTTCAGTTTTCGAAGGCTGTGCGTATCAACCATTGAAGATGTAAGTTCATCCAGGGTCAACGAAGAAGCAAGCGAAGCAATAAAGGCGCTTATGATAACAGCGCATACAAACATCCACAAGAGGGCGAGTATCCTCCCCGACAGGGATTTTATATTGATACCCAGACACACACCGGAAGCCATCGTTGCCCCTACCCAGTAAATCCCTGCGCAGACACCCTTCAAAAAACCGCCGCCGAAGTGTTCTGGATTATTTTTACGTTCAACAAGCCAGAACAAAAAGCCGATAACGACAAGGACAATGAGCAGTATTACAATAGCCTTCATAATCCCCCAGGAGAAGAAGACACGGATTGCCGACCACAATGGATGATCAATGGCATGGGGAAGCGTGATCACTGCCATGCGGGAACTCCCTATGGGCACCGTAAAATCGAAGAGTTTTTCACGCTCAGCGGTGACAAATAACCCGACAATCGTCAGATCGATCTTGCCTCCATAGAGGGATGCGGTTATTTCTTTAAGCGTCATTTCTTTGAGTTCGTAATCAAACCTGAGTTCGTGCGCAATATGAGCCAGGATATCAACATTCAGGCCGGTCCATTTCCCATCTTCGTTCTTCATCGTATAGGGAGGATCATCCATGACACCGACAATCAGTTTCTTACTTGTTAAACGGGGCTCAATGTTCGGTTGCTGCGCTGCGGCAATATTGACATACACGATACATATCAATACAAAAAGGAGAACTGGTTTTTTCATGAACCCGCCTTACTTGAGCACAAAGTTTTTCAGCAGTCTGTACGATCTGAACTCTACATCGAGGTGGTAGGACATGAAACCTTCCATGATGTCCTGAACCTCACGCTCGAAAAGCCTATAGGTTTTTGGATCTTCCTTACATAACACATCTTCCTCTTTTACCTTGAAGAACATCTCATCTATTTCTCTTCTCTGCTTGCGGAAAGACAAAACTGTTTCAATAACCCCTGCCTGGTAAGTTTTATGTGGCAGCGAAGGTGAACATGAAGCACAGAGGATGCCGCCTCTCTGGCTGGAAAAATATACCTTGTCTTCCTCGTCCATCTTATTACCGCAATATACACATGTGGCAAAATTGGGCATAAATCCGAGAGTTTCCAATATTTTAAGGTGGTAGTAGAGAATTTCCCTGTAGGCTAACTCGGTTCGTTTTACCTGTTGAAGCACCTCTTTGAGGATTTGGAAAAGCTCATCGTGCCTTTCCCTTTCCTTTGTCAGCCTGTCAACTAATTCAGTAAAAAAACCTGCCGTACACGCCTTTTTCAGGCTTGTTTCTATTCCGCAATTCGTCTCCACAATATCGGCGTTCTCCACCCGCACCATACCCTTCCCGGGTTTTTCAAAATACTCCACATTGATGTGGTTAAAGGGTTCGAGGGTATTCATGAATCGCTTCTGGCTTTTGTTTCCCCCCTTGGCAATAGCGGCAATTTTACCCGATTTTAATGTGAAGAGCCTTATGATTTTATCCGATTCCCCGTATGCCCTCTTAAAGAGCACTATCGCCTCATCCTTGTGCAGTGGCATCTCTCTATAACCTTTCCCCGTTACCTCTCTATTATTTCCTTCCCCGCTTCGGGTTTGAAGGTAAATCTTGAATCGTCTATGGAACGGTTGGGTTTGATGGAGAAAAATTCAATAGTGTTTACGTTGCCGGTAAATTCATGGATTTGGATTTTTTTAACCAGGTTTTGATTGTCAATCCATACCCTTGCTGATTTTACCGTGGTGTCCTTTTTTGGCAGAAGCTCCAGGATTTCGAGGTTACCTGCCCTGCTGTGTTCTTTGAGGGTAAAGATATCGTCAAGCTTTGCAATATCTTCAATCAAGTCGAGAAAGGTGCCGCTTGTCTTTTCCTTGTTCACCCTGTCTTTGATGATAAACGACTTCTCTTCTTCTCCCTGCCATATAAACCGTCCATCATAGAGGAAATATTTGACCTTCGGTGTTTTGTAACGCCAAAGAAAGCCTCTCTGCCTTTTATAGTAGAACTCGCCGTCAAACTCCCTTTCCTTCTTGAGGCTTGAAATGAATATTATCTGATGGAAACGGGCCTCCAAGGTGTTAATTTGGGAGTAGGACTTTTTGAGTGAATCAAAAGGAGAGTTTTCGGCGCTGAGAGCTGAAAGCTGAGAGCTGAAAGCTGAGAACAAAACAACAAAAAGAGCGATTTTCATGAAAAAAACGGTTTTTCCACGGTTATGCAATCTGTATCTGTTAGCGCCGTTTCGCCGTTTCGCCGTTTCGCCGTTTCGGCTTTTATCCGGCATCCCCTTGAACCCCTGACCCCTCGAATCCTCGAACCCTCTTTTAACCATGCTCTCTACTCATCTTTTCACCGCCCATAGTCTATTATCCCGTGCCTGTCTTTCGTTTTCACTGTCTTTTTAGCACCTCTCTTGGCTTTACCCCATCCGATGGCCCCACAACGCCTTCCCGCTCCATCCTCTCGACAATCCGGGCCGCCCTGTTGTACCCTACCCTGAACCTTCTCTGCACCATACTTATGGAGGCTTCGCCTTTATCAAGGACAAACTCGACTGCCTCCCTGTATTTTTCATCGTCCATTTCCTCTTCACCATTCGATTCATCATCACGTTCTTCCAGGATTTCCGTCTGATATGACGGTGTTCCCTGACCCTTCAGGAATTCCACGATCCTCTTTATCTCACCTTCAGAGACAAAGGGTCCGTGAAGTCTCTGAAGCCTGCTGATCCCCGGACTTAAGAACAACATATCTCCGTGCCCGAGAAGGCTCTCCGCGCCATTCGTATCGAGGATAGTCCTTGAGTCCACTTTTGAAAAGACCTTGCAGGATATGCGTGCAGGGAAGTTCGCCTTTATGATACCGGTCAATACGTCAACAGACGGCCTCTGTGTGGCAAGAATCAAATGGATTCCGGATGCCCGCGCCATTTGAGCAAGTCGTGCGATGTATTCCTCCACATCTTTCGTGGAGGTCATCATAAGGTCTGCAAGTTCGTCAATGACCACTACGATGTAGGGTATGGGATCCTGTTCCTGTTTAACCATCTTCTGGTTATATTTATCGATGCTTCTGACGCCCAATTCGGACATCATTGTATAACGCCTCTCCATCTCGTCAACGAGCCAGCGAAGTGATGTTTTCGCATTTTTCGAGTTTGTTACTACAGGGAGAAGGAGGTGTGGAATACCGTCATAAAAGGAAAGCTCCAGCATCTTTAAGTCTATCATTAAAAATTTTACATTAATGGGGGTTGCCTTAAAAAGGATGCTGCATATCATGCTGTTCAGCGATACGCTCTTCCCTGACCCTGTAGAACCGGCAACGAGCAGGTGGGGCATCTTCGCCAGCTCTGCCACGAATGGCTCACCCGATATGGTTTTCCCCACAGCAAGAGACAGGTAAGAATTGGATGAATCAAAGGCTTGAGATTCTATTATTTCCCTGAAATACACCGTCTGTCTTGTCTTGTTAGGCACTTCTATGCCTACAACTGATTTTCCAGGAATAGGGGCGATAATACGAATGGATACGGCGCTAAGGGCCATAGCAAGGTCATCTTCAAGGTTCGCTATCCTGCTCACCTTTATACCTGGTGCCGGTTCAAACTCATACATGGTAATGACAGGTCCGGGACTTACCTCAGAGACCTTGCCATCAATCCCATAGTCTTTCAATTTCTTCTCAAGGATACTTGCATTGGCCTGAATGCTCTCCTTATCCACTTTCAATTCTCTCTTCTCTATGGGGTCCAGCAGTGAAACAGGCGGAAGCTTATACGGACCCATATCTTTTAAAAATTCAAAGGAATCCTGGACAGGCTTTTTCTCTACGGTTTTTAATGGCTCTTCCTTTTTTTCCTCCGTGACTTTTATCTCTTTTCTCCGTTCAACGGATTTTTTCCTCTTAATGCCTTTTTCAATAATGGAGAGGATTGGCGCCTGGATGATGAGAAAGAGGGAAATGAGGAAAAGGATAACGGCAATAAGATAACTTCCAAAATAGCTGAAGAGGCCCACAAGGGCTCGCTGGAGCAATACCCCGAGCATGCCTGCAAATGGCATTGACATACCCTTTACATGAATGTTCCCTACCATAAGTTGCAAAAGAACAACCAGCGACAGAAAAAGGAGCACCAGGCCTGATGCCAATACAAGAGGGTTAGGCGGGTCTTTTTTCCGGATGTAAAATACTGAAAAGAGAAGGGCATAGGCAGGCAAAAGATAGCTTACCATGCCGAAAAACTGGATAAGAACATCAGCGATGTATGAACCAACCTTACCGCAAAGGTTTTTTGCAGGCCCCGAGGCAACGGTGCTTAATGACACATCAAGGGGATTATATGAAAGCAGAGCCACGAAGAGGAATAAAAAAACGCCTGCGAGCCCAATCCCGAACATCTCTTTTTTCAATTCACCGGACATATGCCTCTCATAAATAGTGAATAGTGAATTTCACCTTGTCTCTATAAGCCTTTCAATCTCCGCTCTTACTGCATTCATCACTTCTGTCTTCGCCGACCGCCCCTTATCTACTATATGTATCGCCTCACCTATGTTTATGTATATTACCCCTTTTTCTTTGGGAATGAAACTACCTTTTGGCTGAAGCCTGCTTGTTCCGTATATCCCCACCGGTACTATAGGTACACCGGCGCGAAGCGCAAGAGAAAACACTCCTTTTTTAAAAGGCAGTAAAGTGCCGTCCTTACTCCTCGTTCCTTCCGGAAATATGATAATATTTGTTCCTTCCCTGATTTTACGGGCAGCAGCTTCAATGGCCTTCAACGCCTCCCTTGGGTTTTCTCTGTCAAGGCTTATATCCCCCGCGATCTTCATGACCCATCCAATAAAAGGTATGAAAAAAAGCTGCCTTTTGGCGATCCATTTGAAAGGCAGGGGAAGTGACGAAAGGAGCGCATAAATATCGAGTGCGCTTTGGTGGTTACACATGATTATATATGGCGGTTTCTTTATGTTATCAAGACCTTTTAAAGATACATGTATGCCGCAAACCTTCAAATGAAGGCCTGCCCATAATCGCCTGATCCTGTGGATTTTCTCGCCCCTCCTGTCAACGAGAGAGACAATAATGAAAACAGTAGACAAAACTATAGTGCTAACTATAAGACTTATAAATGACAGTATTTTTCTCAACCTCTCACTTTCTTGCCTTCATACCTTCTATCTTCTATCTTTTTCCAGCGTATCAATAATTTTCTCCACATCCTGCTTAATCTTTACGTCAATATCATATGGTGACACACCTAACCTGTCCGCCTCCATGATCTTTTCGTTGTATCCCATAAAACCCAATAGAGGTAAACCATCCAGGTTTTCTTTTACCATGGCTTCGTCCTTCTCGCCCATCACCTTATTCCCGACCACATATACACTTTTTATGCCAAGGTCCAAGGCAAGCCTCTTCACCTGATAAGCCGTCTGAAAGCTCCTCAAGCCCGGCTCTACAACGACGATAAAAGCATCTATGCAGGCCGTGGACCCTCTGCCCAGATGTTCAAGGCCGGCCTCCATATCTACGATCACATGTTCATCCCTCTCGATAAAAATATAAGAGAGGAGGCTCTTCAGCAGTACATTCTCCGCGCAGAAACAACCTCCACCGCCCTGAGAGATGTTCCCCAGGATTACCAGCTTAACATCACCCTTTTGAATGGAAAACCTTTCCGGTATATCGTCTACCTTGGGATTCAATTTAAAGAATGAGCCGTACTGGCCTTTTTTTGCCCCTGTCCGTTCCTCAATAAATTCTTCCATTTGCGCAAGGGGCTGAACCCGCTTTAATTCTTCCTCTGTAAAACCGATGGCGCTTGCGAGATTAGAATCGGGGTCTGCGTCTATTGCAAGGACCCTGTATCCCCTTTCATCGAAAATTCTTGCCATCACCCCTGCAAGCGTGGTCTTTCCAACCCCGCCTTTTCCTGATATCGCAATCTTCATATCAATTCCTTTTTGTCAACCCCGGCAGGGACATCATGTTTCACTTCCGGAGAAACAAGCGCCTGAAGGAGTTCCCTCTCCTCTGTCGTAGCCAGTAAAATAAAACTCATCTCCTTCTCAATATGTATGTTTGGATCCGGATTATAAATCCAGTCCCCGTTTTCCTTTCGAACCGCAATAAGCAGAATATTACCGATGCCCCTGAAGTCTATCGAATGGAGCGGTTTCCCTGCGTAAGGCGAATGCTTTGGTATATGGACTTCTTCTACGCGAAGCGGCGAATCCTTGTCCCTAAGCATCTTATCCAGAAAAGAGGTCACGTGGGGACGTATCATCTCAGAGGCCATTCTTAAACCACCGATATAGTTTAATGCTACAACATTGTCGGCCCCGGCCTTTTTCAGCTTTTCAATGTTCTTTGTATCGGTACAGCGGGAGATTACCCGCAAATCCGGATTCAATTGCTTTGCCGTTAACACTATAACAATATTGTCATTATCAGAATTAGTGGTGGCAAAAAGGCCCTTTGCCTTATGGATCATAGCCTTTTCGAGAATTTCATTTTCCGTTGCGTCCCCCACAATCATATCGATGTTAAGATTCTGCACCTTTAAATCATCCATCTTGCCCTCGTCCGGGTCGATAGCTATCTGATGCCTCCGCGTAAGGTATAACTCATGTACGATGTAGAGCCCCACCATACCGATACCGCATACAATATAGTGGTTCTTTAATTTCTCTGTCCGCTTTTCCATGGCTCTCCTCCTAAAAACCCTTTTAAGTTCCCCTTCGATAATATAGGCAGCAAGGGTTGTAAAAAGGTATGCTACGGTGCCTGCACCCACAAAGACAAATATAATGGTGAAGATCTTTCCCATGGGTTTATCATCAAGCCCTATTACATCTCCATACCCCACTGTTGTGATTGTGATTGCAGTCATATAGAGCGCATCAAGATAACTCGTCTTGCTGCCGCCTATGATTTTAAAGCCAACAGTCCCGATTATAATAATTATTGCAATTGTAATGAGAATGTGCAGAAACTTCTTAGGAATACCCATCATATATTAAGATATTACTAATCCTGTCTTTAAAAGGGAAGAACATTTTTCGAAAGCTTCAAAAAATAGCTCTTTGTGAAAAACGAATCCTTCGCTCTGCTTTCTGCAATGGCGATATCAATCAGAAAGAGAAACGCAGCGCTTTAAGCCCCATAAGGAAATGTTCCCTTCCACTCATCAGCTTCACATTTTTGACCCGTTCTACCGGCTCGATTCGCTTGATGTGCAAGGGCGGAGGCTACCCGAAGATGTTCATGCCTGCACATCACCCCTTTCGGGGATGCTCATTTTCACCAAGACGGGTGGCCCCCCAAAAAAATGTTCTGATATTCGTTCCAGGGATACATTTCCTTAACAAAAATCACCAAGACCGAGGGATTGCAAATATCGGATATCGTTTATTATTCACGGTAATACCGTATCTTGTCTTTCCACGCTTCACCATTAACCGCCTTCATTGCGAATTGCCATCTAAATCTCGTTAGAAAGTTTCAAAATTGAGATCGTATTAAACGTTGTGGTTATTGACTTTTCAGAGATTTCAGCGATGACGGACACCGTGTCCGTCACTTCCTTTGGATAGGTCCTCCGGTCTCCCTTTTGCCTGTCATCACGAGCGACCTCCAGGAAGTGTGGCAATCTCAAAGAATGGTATTTCCGGCGGCAGTATTGACTTTACGGAGATTTATGATGTTGTTGACACTGTGTCAACAACATCCTCCGGCAGGTCCTCAATGTAATAACTCCACCTACAACTAAATAGATTCAGTTAAATAAAATGCTAAGGATTACCGATTGAAACGAAGCGAATCTTTATCTGTCGTATAAATCAATATCCAGTCGGCCTCAATATGACAGTCACGTGATGGCTGCCATTGTCCTATTAGTGGATGATCTCTATAATTCGGTGGGAGCGGGGTACCCTCAGATAGAAGCTTGACAATCTCCTGCAGCTTTCCCAAATCTTTCCCCCGTTTCTGCATGCGATTGATATCCCTGAAGAATTGTTTGGTCTGTGAGACCTTCTTCATTTCTTCCAGCTATCAAACATTGCTTCTAACGACTCAAATTCCTGAATGTCTTCACCGCGGCGACTCTTCTCCAAGGTCGAAGCAGTAAGTTTGTTCGGAATCGCAACTGAAAAAGGCAACCCGCCACGGAGCGATATTTGCTTGTAAAAGATGCGGATAGCCTCAGTGGGAGTAAGACCAAGATTCCTAAGAATCTCTTCCACCTTTTCCTTTGTTTGTGGTTCAATACGGGCATGTACGGCTGAAGTTTTCATAGCTTTGTTGTCCCACGTTTGCAACACAAATGCAAACCGTTTTTCTCATTTCTATTCTCTTATTTTTGTCCAACGTTCCAACGTTTTGTTAGGCGGACCGCTGGTAGCGGTACGCCGTGCCCGTTGGGGCAACAAATCGATGAGAGCGTAGCTCAGCTCCCCGTAAGGCGGACGAGGAACCGAGCGGATCAACGAACGAAGTGAGTAGCGAGGTGACGAGAGCGTGGAGGAGCGCCCATTGCTTTTAATTGCCTTTATTATGCCTTTATCATTCATATTATTATCCGGGCGCGACTCAAGCGGTCCGCCTTACACTGAAGTTAACCGGCGTGCAGTTTCTTTGCGCGTCCGGTTGAACTATTTGTTATGCCGGTTGATTTTTGTGCAAGGTCAATAAGGGATCGTAATGCCTCATTAACGGCTTTTTCTGTAGGGAAAGCTTTTGCCACATCAGGGCTTATGAGTACAAGATTGGTTCCTTTTTGATAAGATTCAAAATATTTTCCTCTGACTCCCTTACCAAGATCCTCACGCCTGTATTCTGGACGGAGTTCATCATTCTCCTTATCCTTCCTCATATATTTTCCTCTCTTTGCGGTCCATTAGACGCGCGCTTATAATTCTTGTTTTGTAGACACGTTCCGTATGAGACACAACCAATAATCTTTTTTGCAGTGATAGTCCAAAGGTGATGCATCTTTTTTCATCTGTAGAATGTTCCGGGTCTTCAAATGTAATAGCCAGTGGATCACCAAAAACTGTCGCTGCCTCCTGAAATGTAACATTATGTTTTTGGACGTTAGCAAAAGCTTTTTTCGGGTCCCACTCAAATTCCACCTTGACCCCTCCTACCGGCTATTATATCAGAAACGGTTGATTATCGTAAATATTATTGTGGCATAACACAGAGTTGAGCCAGAGCCCGATTTTTGGGCGATTGGCTCCGACGGCTTGTTCGCTCATAATATTTTCTTCAAGTCTTCTGAGGTTATCTCGCAGTCACGCATGATTTGAGCTAAAAGTCCACGTCCGATTGTCTCACCTGGATGCACAGGAACCACAGTACACCTTCCGTCCGAGTGCTGAAGGAAGTTGTGACTGCCTTTACTTCGAACCACCTCAAAGCCTATCTTTTTTAGGGTTTTAATGAGATGCTTACCGGTGATAGCAGGAAAACTACTCACGCAGTAACCGCCACACGTTGAACACCAATAAACTCAGTAGCTGCAGGTTGTTCCACTTCGAGGCAGAGTTCAATGGCTTCCTTGACTCTTTTCATTAGCACATCAAGTGATTTTGCCTGTGTGTGGCACCCTCGTAATATAGGCACTGTTGCAACAAAGTACCCATCCTCATCTTTCTCAATAACAACACTGAATTCTCTATTCATTTCAAGAACCTCCATTTCTTATAATACCATAGAGAAAGAATTACTTCATCTTCTATTCAAAGCGAATAAGAAAAATCAGCGGTGGCTATCGGCTATCCGCTGGATTGATTTGTTATGCGATTTCTTTTGTTTTTTTATGATCTCAGATAAAGACCTCAATGCGTGATTTACCGAATCGTGATCAGGGAAAAATTTTACAACATCAGGCTCGATGACCACGACGTTAGTTCCCTCACTATATCGCCTTGAATATTTTCCCTGTACTCCGTCACTGAAATTATATTCTTCCAGCATGTCCTGATCTTTTTGCATTTTCTTCATATTGTTGCCTCTCTTTCTTTTTGGCTTTACGAGTACTTATTATTCTTACTCTGTTGCCCCTTTCGGTATGCACCACGACAAGCAGTCGATTTCTGTGAGAATTGCCAATCAATACAAACCTGTTTTCATCTTCTGAATGCAAAGGGTCATAAATTGTCACTGACAATGTATCTTTGAAAACTGTACTTGCTTCATCGAAAGTAATGCCATGAATTTTCTTGTTTGTTATTGCTTTTTCCGGATCCCACTCAAATAGTAGCAATTCTGTCTCCTGAAATCATTATAGCTTTTCAGAATATGTTTAGCAATGTTGATATGATTTTATTCCTGCATAACGTGGAGCTGAGCGGTGGCACGACCCTGCTCACGCCGAAGGTGTGACTGCAGAGGGAGTGACAACGTTCCAGCGTTTTGTTAGGCGGACCGCTGGTAGCGGTACGCCGTGCCCACAAGGGCAACAAATCGATGAGAGCGTAGCTCAGCTCCACGTAAGGCGGACGAGGAACCGAGCGGATCAGCGAACGCAGTGAGCAGCGAGGTGACGAGAGCGTGGAGGAGCGCCCATTGCTTTTAATTGCTTTTAATTGCTTTTATTAGGCCTTTATCATTCATATTATTATCCGGGCGCGACTCAAGCGGTCCGCCTTACAATTAATCTGCTGCAAGCTATAA
>JAPLKA010000110.1 GCA_026388315.1 Pseudomonadota bacterium
GAGTTTCAGGTTGATTACGTCGAGGCTATACAGGAGCTCTTCTATATAGATAGTGCTATCTTCCTTTGTAAATACGAAACTTGCTTTACTTTTTATTCCGGATTTTTTTTTTACAATGCCGGGGGCTTCGAAGGAGAGGTTGTCCATCACAATATCCCCGCTCAATTTAGTCCATTTGTTCTCCTGTTGAATCGCGAGGTCCAGGTCTGTTGTACCCTCCATGTCTAAAGGGAGGGCAGTTAGAAAGGGCTTGGCATGGAATACATCCAGATCTCCTTTTATCTTAAAGTCCATAAATTTTTTATGCCATTTTCCTCTGACCGTTATGTCCGTGCCGCCCCTGCTTAAGGTAAGCGGATCAAAGGCAATCTCATCGTTGGTGAATGTATAGGACCCTTTTGCGTTAGCTGAAACCTTTTTCCAGATTGCGTCGGCATTATTCAGTTTCCCCGTTCCACGTAATGTGTATCCTTTCTTTTCATTCCCTCCGAATTCTATTGTGCCATCGGTCTCCCCTTTTCTGAAGCTAAGCTCACCGAGGTCAAGCAGGGAGGGGACGTCTTTCAGATTAAAAACATAGTCCCCTTTAATGTTCATCTCTTTGTCGTTTGTAAAGGGTATAACGCCTGATATATTACGAAACATACTTGTCTTGAACCACCCCTTGAAATTCGATAGATTTATCTTTTTGTCGTCGAAAGTTATTGACCCTTCCACGTTTTTAAAATGGTGATTCTTGTATGATATGTCTCCGTCCTTAAATTCAAGGTCAGCATTTACAATATTTCCCTTTGAGAGGATGAATTTCTTTATTTTTACTTTTCCTTCATGGAGGTAATTCCATATATCGACCGGTGTTTTTGCGAGACGGTCAATCGTTATGTAGTGTTTTATATCCTGGAGGTCGAGAAAGTCAGAACCAAGTTCTAACCGTGCTAAATCATTTTTTTCGAATTTCAAATCCAGCGTGAGGGGCGTGCCCTTAAACTGCATTTGACTCATTTTAATATCTGTTACAGTGCCCGCGTAAGTAAGAAGAACATTCCCCCTCGTCTTACCAACGGAAAGAGCCTTTCTGAAAGGCTTATCTCTTTCCTCATAGTCGAAGATTTCAAAAGGGCCGTTCAGAGAAAACTCCTTTTTTGTATAGATGAAGGGGCCATTAACATTCGCCTTGCCTTTTAAGTTATCTGAAAGTTTATTCAAATTCAGTTGTGTCACATGAATCTGCCCTTTCAGATCAGGACCCCCGCTCTTATACATGCCTTCTCCCGAGGCCTTAAAACTTTTAAACCAGTAATCATTTTCAACACCCATTTCAAAAGTGAAAGGTGTTCCGGGCTTGAAGTTGTTTATTCTTATCTCATGGACGATGAATGTATGGTTGCTGAATGCTACCTTGCCATTTTTTATCTCTAAGAGTTTGGTGAACAAGGGGACAAAACGTATTTTTCCTTTCAGGTCTGATATTTTAAGGTCAAAATCGGAAAAGACGACATTTTTAAGATGGAATCCTTCTTTGATTGCTACTGAAAAAAGCCACTTTTTTACATACCCCTCAACGTTTCCTTTTACGCTTAAATCGTTCAGGCTACAGATGATGATTCCATCCGTGTACGTAAAATCAATCTTTGATATGCGAACTTCATAACCGGTGATTTTGCTTATCGCATAAGAACCGACAGAGGATATGTTCCCTTTTAAAATTCCTATGAAGAGCAAGGATAGAAAGACTATAATGAGGCAAATTATAAGAACTTTTTTCATGAAGGTGTCCGCGCCAGGGCAAAAAAGATAATCCTTTCTGCGCCTGCCTTTAAAAGCATCCGTGACGCCTCTTTTGCCGTGTAGCCTGTAGTAAAAAGGTCGTCTACAAGCAATGCCCTTTTGCCCTTTATTTTATCACCATTTTTTACCGAAAAAACACCTTTGATATTTTTTTTCCTCTCATCCCTGTGGAGGGCGTATTGATCCTTTGTGCTCTTTGATTTGTAGAGGACGGAGTGATGTAATGGTTTGTTTGTTATAGCAGAAATTTCTTCACCTATAATGAATGACTGGTTAAAGCCCCTCTCTTTCAGCCTCTTGTTTGTTACGGGAACAGGGATTATGCAGTCAAATATTTCAGAGAAATATAAAATATTGTCTTTAAGGAGACGGGTAAGGTTTCTGCCTACGTCTATCCTGCCGTCAAATTTGAATGCATGGATTGCATCGCGAAGGTGATTTTCAAAATAAAAACCATAGCGACCCTCCTGAAACCCCCTTTCTTCTTCGATGCATTCACCGCATACGATCTTTTTTCCGATCCGTCGTCCACAGAGGGGACATGCCGTCGCATCTTCTACGAATGCAAATGATGTGACGCAATTCTTGCAGAGTATTTCACCTTTAGAACCGCATCCGCCACAGTGTAGGGGGTATATGATTTCCGAAACGGCATTAAATAAGTTATGCACCGTATTTGTCAAGCTTCAACCCATGGGCAAGGACGAGGGACATGAGTTGTTTGCTGTATATTGTTCCAATACTCCCGGTAATGCAGTTTTTTTCGTGAAAGGTCATCCCGTCTTTTTCGCCCGTTTGTGTAACAATCAGAAGCGGCACTGGATGCCAGCTATGACCTTTGAGCGGGCAGGGGGTTGAATGGTCACCGGTAATCACCAGAACATGAGGCTTGAGATCGTATATAGCAGGCACTATTCTATCAACCTTCTCGATGGCATCGACTTTTGCAGCGAAATTTCCATCTTCTCCGGCAGTGTCGGTCTCTTTTATATGCATGAAGAAAAATTGATACGAATTGTAATTGTCCTTCAAAATCTTAACCATTTCTTCATAGTCTTTCGGCTCTTCTTTGACATCCATGCCGAGCACCTTTGCTATCCCGCGGTACATAGGATATGTGGCAATTGCAAGGGCATTTAGGTTGTAGTTCACTGAAAAGGCCGGCATATCCGGTTTCATGGAAAAACCCCTTAACAGAACGCCGTTTGCTATTTTCTCGTCTTTTAAAAGCCCCAGAGCACGTTTTATGAAGCTGTTAATTATTGTACTCGAGAATTCGGCTTCGCCCGATTTTGGGGATGAATAGGCAAGGGGCTTGTTGTCTTTGTGGGGATCTGCATCGGTTAGTTTATCCGAGAGATTTTTGCCTCTGAATATGAGTGCAAAACGGTGGGATTTTCCTGGTTTTACAATGATCTTGACACCTTCAATCTCGGGAATAGCTTTTGCAATTGTCGCACATAGGCGCTCCGTTTCTTTTGTTTCAATTCTCCCGGCCCTCCGGTCTATGACAACTCCGTCTTTTACGGTACAGAAGTTTGCGCGCGCCGCAAGGTCGCCATCCTGTAAATCCATATTGAGCCCCAACACCTCAAGGACGCCCCTGCCGATTTCATATGTTACAGGGTCATACCCGAAGAGACTCAGGTGGCCGGGCCCGCTCCCCGGTGTTATGCCTATATCGACGGGCATAATGCGCCCCAGAATACCGGTTTCCAAGGCAAGTTTATCGATGTTGGGTTTTTTTGCCGCTTCAAGGGGGGTAAGGAATGAAAATTGAGGATTCGGTATGTCTCCGAGTCCATCGAGGATGAGGAATATAATCTTATTACTATTTGTTAATAAGAGGTCTTTAATCATTATACTCCTTCTCTGTCCCAGTCTTCTCCTTCATAAAACATTTTCAGTTCCGATGATTCGGTGTGAAGAAAATCTTCTTTCTTAACGCTGACTGTATCCCAACTGTTGCAATTTTCACAGAAATTGACCCATTCCACTTTCTTGGCCTGGCAATTGGTGCAAATAAAGGGGATATAAACGTGTTCTGCGGGAAAGGCTTTCTTGAATTCCTCAACGGCATTTTCCATTTCGCCTCTGTGGATGTATGCTTCAGCCATTGCCTTATGCAAGCCCTTAAAATCTAATCCTTCTGCAAACAAGGTGTTTAACATATCTATAGCTTCATCGATCATCTCGAGTCTCAGACATAACCGTGCGTAAAGAAACGATACAAGATAGTTATTAGGTGATATATCGAGTATTCTTCTGTAAATTTTTAATATAACCTCAGGATTTCCTCTGTCGATATATAAATCTTCCATTTTCAGAAGAAATACGATGTGACCTGTTTTGGAATAACCTCTTCCGTATACCCTGCCGGCTTCATTTAATTTGCCGGTTTTTTTGTACGCCTCAGCCAGCAGTATGTATGAGGGGATGAATCTCTTGTCTTCGCTTATAATCTCCTTTAATTCCTTGATGATTGCTTCAGAGTTTGCTTCAAACTTGTTGTTGAACAACGTCTCAGTCTTTTCGTACCGTATGCCCAGCACCCTCAGATTTTCGTCTTCTGTTTTGATAAACTTCTTTATCTTCTTTTCCACCTCGTACGCTTCATCCCAACTCTTGCCGGAGATATAAAAATCTCTGAGCATGGTCAAGGTTTCTAAATTCGATTCATTAAGTTGCAATGCCTCTTTAAGTTCATTTTCGATTTTTTGGGTGTCCTTCGCAATGACCCGGACCTTAACCTTTTTCAACAGTATGGATTCTCTTTTTCCAAGATATGTTTCTGCAAGTTCCAGGGTCTCTATTGCCTTACTGTAATCTTTTGCAGAAACGTATAAATCTGAGAGATGCATATATGTGTCTTCCACATCCGGGAGCCTTCTGATCAGTTTGTTCAGGCTCTCTATGGCCTTTTCCCTGTCTCCCCTCATCTCATACGATTTTGCCTTTTCGAATAATTCCTTAAACTCGTCTTTCTTTCTCCCTTTCCGGTCTTCCCTCCATCCAACTATCAGCCTTTTGAGATCATAAAAGAAGCTTATTATAATCGAAAAAATTACCCCCAGGATGAACGATGCTACCACATAGGTTGCAACGCTCGTTTCATAAAACTTTCCATATCCAAAGTAAAGCTTTACGTTTTCAGGGTTAAGGTGGTCGACGTAAAGATAAAACAGGAGAAACAGTAGAAACAGAAAAAAGAAGATTTTAAATTTCATTGCTTATAGCCCCTTCTCTTCCATCTGTCGCTTGCATGTAATACAATAACGCGCCACTGGATTTGCCTCAAGTCTTTTTTCATTTATTTTTTCATCACATTCTTCACATATCCCGTAAGTCTCATTTACTATCTTGTCGAGGGCATTGTCTATGTCCTTTAAGAGTTTTAAATCGTTATTGCTTATACTCATAAGTATATCGGCATTATATGAATTGCTTGCGGCATCTGCCATATCCTGAATCCCGTCTGTCCCAAGTGTATATGAATCCTCTTTTAACTTCTTTGCCTTGGTCAGTATCTCGTCTCTCATCTTCAGCAATCTCTTCCTGAAATATTCAAGCTTCTCTTTTTCCATTGTCCACCTCTATATTGGTTGTTTTCTCTTTTTCCATTCTGTACCTTTTTGCTTCTATCCAGAGACTTTCAAGGTCATACAAATCTCTCAGGGGCTCGATGAATATATGAACAATTATGTCCCGGTAATCTATAATCACCCATCTTCCTTCATTATATCCTTCTACTGAGTAAGGCAATATGCCATCTCCCTTCATACTTGTTTCGATATGTTCGGATATGGTTTTCACATGCCTTTCACTCGTTCCGTTCACCAGCAGAAAAAAATCCGTAATATCCGTAAGGCCTTTAAGATCAAGCATCAGAACGTCTTTTGCTTTTTTTTCTTCCGCATACCTCGCACATGTTTTAATTTTTTCCAGTGTTTCCATTTATACCCTGTATAATCCCTTTTCGCTGATTATTTTTTCTACCGTTTGAGGAACAATATACCTTGTCGTCTTCCCGTTTTTTACATTTTCCCGTATCCTGGTGGATGAGATATCGAGCTGAGTAACGCGATGTAAATAAATCTTATTTCCCGAGACATGCTGAAACGAGCGGTTGTCCATCTTTTTCATTTTCACCTTCAAATCCTCAGGGAAAATATCTTTGATAAAAGTCTTTCCATTCGAGGGCCTGATCATGATAATGAAATTAGTATGATGGAATATTTCCCTGTAGTCATGCCATGTATCAATTTCAGAAAAAGCATCGACGCCTATGATGAAGTACAATGTCTTAAAACGTTTCTCAAATGCCCTTACCGTGTCTATTGAATATGACACGCCCTCCCTTTTCAGTTCAATTTCAGAAGCACGCAGATAAGGGTTGCCCCTTATGGCGCTTTTTATCATTCTGAGCCTTATATCTGCACCGGTAATCCCCTGTCTTCTTTTGTGAGGAGGGATGTAAGCCGGTACGAAGTAGACTCTGTCTAACAGAAAAAACTCCCGTATTTCCTCTGCAGCCCTCAAGTGTCCAATATGTACCGGGTCGAAGGTTCCTCCGAATAAGCCTATTTTCATCATTCCCTCAACTGTCCGTCACCAAAGGCAATAAATTTTGTTACCGTAAGCTCTTCCAGTCCCATAGGGCCAAAGGCATGTAACTTTGTCGTGCTGATACCCATTTCAGCCCCAAGGCCCAACTGATAGCCGTCATTTAACCTGGTGGACGCGTTAACGAGCACCAGTGATGAGTTAAGCTCCCTTAAAAACCTCCAGGCATTATTGTAATTTGCCGTTATGATAGCCTCTGTATGGTCAGAGCCATATTTTCGTATATGGTGGATCGCTTCATCCATGTCCTTTACGGTTTTGATGGAAAGTACAAGATCGAGATACTCTTCATGCCAGTCGAACTCATTTGCCTCGTCGATACCCTCTATAATCTCTGTTGTTTTGTTGCAGCCCCTGAGTGTGACGCCGCTGTTCTTGAGTATTCTTGCCATCTCAGGCAAAAAGGCTTTTGCAATGGATTCATGGACGAGTAGTGTCTCCATGGCATTGCATGTGGCAGGCTTTTGTATCTTTGCATTAAGGCATACCTTATATGCAAGGTCAATATCTGCCCACTCATCGACATAGATGTGACACACACCCTTATAATGTTTCAGGACGGGGATGCTTGACTGTTCAACAACGTTCCTTATAAGGGCTTCGCCGCCCCTTGGTATGATAAGATCAATATACTGATCCTGCTTGAGAAGCTCGTAAATATATGCCCTGTCACCCGTTTCAACAAGCTGGGCTACCTCTTCGGAGATGCCTTCCTGCCTCAGGGATTCCATGATCAAATGAAAAAAGGCAATATTCGAGTAGTAGGCCTCGGAGCCCCCCTTGAGGATCACGCAATTTCCACTTTTCAGGCAGAGGGAGAATGCATCAACGGTGACGTTAGGGCGGGATTCGTATATAACAAGGATAACCCCGATAGGAATTCTCATTTTTCCTACAAGAAGTCCATTTGGCCGCTTCCAGAGTCGCATCACCTCACCGACAGGGTCAGGCAGTGCGATAACATCTCTAATGCTTGTCTGCATCTCTTTTATGACCTTTTCATCGATCTTTAATCTTTCTATCAGACTTTTCTGAAGCCCTCCTTTTTCCGCCTCTTCTATATCTTTTTTGTTTTCAAGAAAAAGGTAATCCATTTTTTCCGAAATGAGCCTTTCAAGCGTATTAAGAATACTATTTTTCTTTTCCGTAGAAAGATGTGCAAGTATATGGGATGCCTCTTTTGTCTTCTTTGCAAGCTCTATCGGTTTCATATGATTACCATGTTGTCCCGGTGCACTATTTCTTCAGCATATTTATACCCAAGCTTTTTTTCTATAGCAACACTTTTTAAGCCCTTTATTTTATTAATATCGGATGATGAGTAGTTTGTTATCCCTCTGGCAATAACCTGTCCGGACATATTATTCAACTCAATACACTCGCCCCTTGAAAAATCGCCTTCAACAGTTGTGATACCGGAAGGCAGGAGACTCTTTCCGTTGTGAACTAAGGCGCCCTCTGCTCCTTCGTCTACCCATATCTTGCCCTTCACTTTGAAGGCAAAGGCCGTCCACCACTTGTTCCTTGCCAGTTTTGCCTCCGGCTGAAACAGAGTGCCTATATTTTCCCCTTTGATCACCCGCCATGCGATATTTTCAATGTCACCCCTCACAATCCTTGTAGGGATGCCGTAGCAACCTGCCTTCTTTGCCGCTTCGAGCTTACTCACCATGCCACCAATGCTCTTTTCGCTCCGTGTTCCGCTGGCTAATTTTTCAATTTTATCGTCAATTTTTTTTACAACGCTGATGATACATGCATCCGGGTATTTCTGGGGATCCTTATCGCATAAACCATCAACGTCGGAGAGGAGCATGAGCAAATCGGAGTTTGAGATCTGCGCAATGAGGGCAGAAAGGTTGTCGTTGTCGCCAAACCGGATCTCCTTGAAAGAGAGGGCATCGTTTTCATTGATAACAGGGACGATATTCATGGACAGCAATGAGTTTAACGTATTCATGAGGTTTAAGCATCTGCTTTTACTCTTTATATCCTCGTGGGTGAGGAGCACCTGCCCTATTTTCAATTTTTCCTTTTCAAAGGCATCCATATACATCTTCATAAGCTTAATCTGCCCTACTGATGCAAGGGCCTGTCTTTTTTCAATCTCTTTCGGTTTCTTTTTAAGTCCCAGCGTTTCCATGCCGCTCGCTATTGCGCCGCTTGAAACAATGATTGACTCGATCCCTTTGTCTTTAATGTTTTTTACCTGTTTTGCAAGGTTTCTCACCATGTCTGTGCTGATCTTTTTCTCTTTGTCCAGGAGCACTGATGTTCCTACTTTAATAACAACCCTTTTTACGTTGAGCATGCGTTGCCTTTTATTCCTTCCTGCTTATTAATTTTCCTAAAACATCAACCCCGTGACCCGTTAATGCACTGATTTTAACGACCTCTTCGCCCTTATCTGTAAAATATGCTTTCCATTTCCTGACCTTTGAGGGAGACGAAAGGTCTGTCTTGTTTAAGGCTAATACCCTTTCTTTCTTGAGCATTTCCTTGTTGTAGGAGGTGAGTTCGTTTAAAAGCATTGTGTAATCTTCTTCTATTGAAGGTGATGACAGGTCAAGCAAAACCAAAAGTTTCCCTGTCCTTTCGATGTGTTTTAAGAACATAAGGCCTAATCCCCTTCCTTTTGATGCACCGTCTATTATGCCAGGAATGTCAGCAATAACAAATGTCCTGTCGTTGTCCCTCATAACACCGAGGGTCGGGGTCAATGTGGTAAAGGGGTAATCACCTATCCGTGGTTTCGCATCTGTTAATCTGGATATAAGGGTTGATTTACCGGCATTGGGAAGGCCTACGATACCTATATCAGCAAGGAGTTTTAATACGAGGTATAAATCTTTCTCTTCTCCTTCTCCGCCGTAATCAAATTGAACAGGCGCCCTGTTTGTGGGTGTTGCAAAATGCGTGTTACCTCTTCCGCCCCTGCCGCCTTTTGCAATGATATGCGTTTCCTCATCCTCTGTAATATCGCATACAGGTATTGAATAATTCACATCATACACGATTGTACCAAGGGGGACAGAAATAAAAATATCCTTTCCGTCTCTGCCTTTTTTATTATTACCGCTTCCGTTTTTGCCGTTTTCTGCTTTGTAGATTTTTTTATATTTAAAATCTAAAAGGCTTGAGAGGCCTTTTTTACCAACTATGGTTACATCTCCCGCTTTGCCGCCATCACCACCGTCAGGCCCACCCCTGGGGATAAATTTTGCCCTTCTGAAACTTGCGCAACCCTTCCCGCCATCTCCTGCTTTTACGTGTATCTTGGCTTCATCAACAAACTTCATTCAGGGGGATAGACATTCGCCCTTTTTTTGTCGCTTTTAAATTCATATTTCACCACTCCGTCTGAAAGGGCGAATAATGTGTTGTCACGACCTATTCCAACATTGTTTCCAGGGTGTATTTTTGTCCCGTGCTGTCTCACAATGATGCTTCCTGCCTTAACTGTCTGGCCACCGTATATCTTTACTCCAAGCCTCTGGCCGTCGCTATCCCTTCCGTTTCGTGAGCTTCCGCCTGCCTTTTTATGCGCCATGAGGTGCCTCCATGTGTATCTTTTCTACGAGAACTTCTGTGTAGGGCTGCCGGTGTCCGTTTTTCTTCTTGTAATCTTTCCTCTTTTTGTGCTTGAAAATGATCACCTTTTTTGCCTTACCGTGTGATAAAACCTTACCCTGTATGGACGCGCCGCCAACGTAGGGGTTGCCAATAAGGGTGTTACTGCCGTCGCTAAACGCAAGAACTTCTTTTATTTGAATGTCTTCGCCTTCACCGGCTGCAAATTTCTCCAGTTTTACCTTTTCCCCTTCAGTAATTCTGTATTGCTTACCTCCATTTTCAATAATGGCATACATAACAAACTCCTGAACCTTTATTTTGAAAAAACTACTTATAATATGATAAACACACCGTAAAAGTCAATAGTGTTTTGGGGTTATGGGGTGGAAACGGCTTAATTTATTGTCGGGCACTATCTAAACGCGGTGGTCAGCCTTTGTTACTTTCCTGGATGGCCTCTCCAGATATTTTCTCCGTTGAGAGAGAGGTTTTTGTGTAAAGCTGTGTAAAGTAATACGTGGCCAACAGTAGTGCATAGTAAGTGAACACTATCCATATGAAGAAACCAAGAAAAGGTATGTGGAGCACTGTTTTGTAAAAGACGAACAGAACAAAACCGGTTCCGGCATAGCCACCGAGGTAGGGGATAAATACTTCCTTAATACCTTTTGTTATCTTTTCGAATTCCAGCGCCTTTCTTAAATCCATATACTCGGCAAAGGTTGCAAATGCGAATGGCAGGAAGAAAGAAAAGATCAGAAGCGCAATATAGGCAACGTTTTTGATAATGTGACCGAAAAAGGCGGTGACGCTATGAAGGGCTACCAGAAAGAACCCGAAAGAGAAAAGAAAGAATGGAATTGCTTCATAGAGGATGAATATGAAAAGAATTTTAACCCCTTCCATCCAGATTTCGTTTTTCTGCTCCCATGTGGGAAGGCCGATACTTCCAATAGTGAGAAGTCGTGATGACTTGGACAGATAGCCCAGAGACAGGAAATTTGCAACAGGGATAAAGAAAATTATCCCACCGGCGACCCATCTCAGGACGTATCGGGTGTTAAGGGTAAACTGGATAAAAGGGATAATATCCATGTTATTTTCCTTTCATGATGAAATCCACGAGCGATTCCGGTGTATATCCTGTCATGCCGCCATCCATGGTGAGGGTCTCACCATTTATGTATTGGGCGCCGTCAGAAGCAAGGAACAAGATGCAGGACACAAATTCCTCAACCTTGGCCATCCTCCCGATAGGTGTCCTTTTTGAGAGGTAATCAACAAATATCTCTTTTCTGATAAGGCCCTCATTCATACCGCCCTTTATAAAACCAGGAGCGATAGCACATAAGGTTACCCCGTGTTTTGACCATTCATAAGCCAGAGATCTTGTCATAAGCATTACTGCCGATTTACTGATAGAATAGGGTAAAAAGCCTTTTTCTCCAAAGAGTGCTACCTGCGAGGCAACGCTGATGATCCGGCCTGATTTTTGCTCAATCATCTTTTTGCCAAAGATCTGTGTGACATAAAAGGTGCCTTTCAGGTTAACATCAATTACCTTGTCAAAATCAGCCTTTTTCATCTTTTCCGATGGGACAAGAGGGTTTACAACGCCGGCATTGTTAAAGAGTATATCTACTTTACCCCATGCTTCTATGGTCTTTCCCAGCACATTCTCCATCTCTTCGTAATTTGTAATATCAGCATGAAAGGCAAGGACAGGTTTTCCTTTAAACTCTTCCTCAAATTTTAATACGGCCTCTTTGTGTGTGCCGCACACAGCCACCCGTGCACCTTCTTCGAGAAATGCCATTGCCGTTGCCTTCCCGAGGCCTTTTGCTCCGCCTGTTATGAATATAACTTTGTCTTTGAATTTCATATGTTCCCTCCGTATAGGTTTTTTATTCTGTTATCAAAGAGCCCAGTGAGGGCTTCATTATCCTCCAGTGTGAGGCCTGCAACACCTCTCCATATGTCTTCCCTTTCCATGCAGAGATATATAAAGAGATCTTCGTCCTGTCTTTTTAAAAGCCCGTAAAGCATGCTGTATATCTTCATCCGTTCTTTTTTTATGTATCGGTATTTCCCGTCTTCGCCCCTGATAAACTCCCCATAAAGGAGGTTTTTTCTCCCTTCCTCCAGAAACCGGTCAAAAAGCCGTGGCGGGAATCTCAAGAGGCCGAGGCTTACCCACAGGACCTTTTTGAGATCAAGTATTCTGCCTATGTCTCCAATGAGATATTCATAGTCCTTCTCAAACCCCTCGTAAATAATAACGGGGTCGAAATGCAACCCGACAAAACACCCTGAATCCTGTGCCTTTTTTGCAGCCTTTAATCTTTTATAAAGAGGGCTTGTCCTTTTTTCTTCATTGTCAATTATCTTTTGAGGCGCAAGGGAAAATGAGATGACCGTATAAGGATTCAGGTATGGAACAAGATGATCAATGGATGCCCATTTGGATTTCAGCTCCAGGAGGGCCTTTTTTGTTTCACCGAAAAATTCTATGAGCGGTCGGTTAAGGCCGTATCTCCTGTCAAGGGCAAGACTATCCGAAAGTTCGCCGGTTCCAAATCTCAGGATATGTGTTTTTTCAGCCTCAATTGTCTCCTTTATCTGTGACAGGATGTATGGCATATCCCGGTTTATTTTGATATTCGGAGCATTGATGTATTCTTTGAGGATGCAGTAGGAACAGGAAAGAACACAACCCTCAATAAGATCAATCGTTTTGTAACCACAGCATATGTGATTTTTTGTGCCCGGGCAATTCCTTACGATGTTTCCCCTTGTTTCAACAAAATCAATCTTTTGCAAGCCCAAATATGCTCCTTATGTGTCCGGCATCAAAAACTCCGTTGAGTTTTAACAATGCCTCTCTGATTTCATCAGGGTTTTTTGCTCTTATAAGTATATCAATATACTCCTTTTCGAAAAAAGGGTCTACTTTTATGTCTATATTAGGCGGGAGCGCACACTTGATTTTTATATCTTTTAACCCCTTTTCGAGTGAGGAGAGTATGGGGTATGTGAGATTTTTAAGCCTTGTTTTCAGGTCGTACGCATCGTCTGCTCCGACCATTATAGAGAAATCGATGGCACCGTTCCTCACTTTTATTAAATGGAGCATCCGGAGAATCTCGCGTATGGTGCTCTCTGTGGTGTGAAGAGGGGTAAGTATTCCAATTATTTGGTCTTTCTCCTCAGAGGTGAATCGTAAAAGGGTTTCGATATTTTGCATTGAGAGGTCTTTTTTTAATATGAAATTTTTCATGGTCTCATCAGAACCTGCTATATCCCGGAGCCTCCCTGTGATCTTTTCGTGTCTGCTGAGGGAGAGCAGCGTCATTACATCGTACACCTCTTCCGTTGAAAAGACCATGTGCAGCATCTTTTCGATGCAGTTTGCCTTTTCAATAATATTCAGCGCCCGCCCCATATTGTCGTGGATGGAGCGGAGGAGGGCATCTTTTTCATCCATATTTACAATGATGCAGGGGATATGTGTAAGCCCCAGACGTAATGCAGCCTCGAGCCTTTTAAAGCCTGCAACAATCGTGTAGGGTGGCGGAGCGAGGAGTATCGGGGGCTGGATGATACCAATTTTTTTGATGGATGCGAGGAGTATGCCGTCTTCAAGCGGATAAGATATACAAAATCTTTTGTCGCTGACGTTTATCCGGGTAATCGGTATGATTTGCATATAACCTTTTGACTAAGCCCCCACAACGGGAAGCTCAATGATGAACTTTGCACCTTCAGGAATGTTGTCTTCCACATATATTCGTCCATGGTGCTCCAGAATGATGGAATGGACGATGGCGAGCCCGAGGCCCATGCCGTCCTTGTCCCTGGTAAAATAAGGGTCGAAAACCTTTCCCTTATCTTCATCGGCAACGCCGCTCCCATTGTCTGCTATCACAATAATGCCAACCCCCTTATCGGCATCAAATTTTGTGCTAATGGTGATGATGCCCTCTTTGTTGTTCAGCGCCTTTGCCGAATTGGTTATGAGGTTTATCATGGCCCTTTTTATCCCGTCTCTGTCCATCCGGAACATCGGGATGAGAGACTGCTCGAATCTGAACGTGATATTATGATAGAGGTTCTTATATATAGAGATTGTCTCTTCAAGAACGGAATTGATATCTTCGATGATCATTGTCTGCGAACTGTGTGTTAACTTTGTAAGTTCGTTGACTATCCCTTTTATGTCTCCTACCGATTTGATTATGACCGATGTTGTCTCGTCGAGGATTTCCTTGTCGCTGTCTGTCATACGTGTAAGCAACCTTCGCCGTATTCTCTCTGCCGATAAGATGATGGGGGTCAGAGGGTTTTTTATCTCGTGGGTTAATTTTTTTGCTACCTCTCTCCATGTGGCAAGTTTTTCAGCCCGGACAACGTGTGTAATATCGTCAAAAGTGATGATAAAGCCCTCTGTTTTGCTTGTATCATCTTTCAGGATTGTGAGAGAAGCCCTTATATATTTAATATCTTTTTGTAAATTAAGCCTCATATCCTTTGTAACGCTTCCGTCGCCCGTGCCTCTGGCTTCTTTCAGGAAAGACTTCATATATTTTTTAAAATCACCACCCAGAACTTCCTTCAGAGGCGTTCCTTCCAATGTTTCCTTTTCGACCCCGAGAATGTTCTGTGCTGCCTTATTCAGAAAAAGAATATCCCCCCTTTTGTCCGTAGATATGATCCCTGTTGTAACATTGTCGAGTATAATCTCCATATATCTTCTTTTTGCTTCAATCTCGTCTTTTGTTACCTTTAACTCTTTTGCCATGCTGTTAAAGGCGCTCACCAGGGTTCCTATCTCATCCTTCCCTCTGTCTTCGAGGTTTACGTCAAATTTACCTTTTGCGATAATGGAGACACCTTCCTTCACCCTTTCGATGGGGATTGTTATCTCCGTAGCCATCTTTATCCCTACCCAGACACAAAAGAATATCGTCATAACGGTAATGAGGGACAGGGGTATATAAAAGCTGTATTTCAAAATCTTTTTAAATGCCCGGGATTCTTTGAATTCCTTGTGCGTGGAGGTTATCTCCTTTATTCTCGCTGTGCTTTGAATTTTTAGTATATCCCCCGTAAAGAGGATAGCCTGAGTGTTACCGTATTCGTTCGGTATCCTCGTGCCGGCGACGATGATTTCCCCGTCTTTCATGGGGATTACTTCCCTTATTATGTTATCTTTTTTCAAGGCTGACTCTATTTTGCCGGAAAGCCTGCCGTCTATCCCTTGCGGAAGATTGCTTACAACTACATTACCGGAAAGATCGTGTACTGAGAAATATTCATTGAGTTTTGCATATCTGTCGCTCCGGAGGTATGTGTTGAGTTCCTTTTCTTTTTCGAGAAGTTTTCTCTTGTCAATATTGCCTGCAAGCAACTTCCCGGTTTTTTCGTACCGTTGAAAGAGATCATCGTAATAGTAATGGGAAAGGATTAAGGCGCTGTCCATTGTGTCTTCAATCTTCTGTCCGAACCATTTGTCCATACTTATATGGAAAAAACCTGTTGCAAGTATGGAGAGCGTAAAGGATGGTACAATGGAGATAATGAGCATTGTGACCGTTAATTTTGTTTTAAGACCGGAGCCCCATATTCCCCTCTTTTTTTCGATATATGCCTTAAAAAGTGTCCTCGTTATAAGGAAAATGAGGAGTAAAATCAAGAGGAGGTTGATATTTAATACGATGACGATGAGTTTGTTTTCTTCAATGGGAAGGAATTTTTTAAAGAACGGGAGATGTGTCTCGAGGTAGATAAAAAGACCGAATATTAATAAAATCAGTGCAGAAAAAATCCATTCTTTTTTATATTTCATTGTGAATTCCGTTTAAAGACACGGTATTTATTATACTTCATCCTGTTAAGGAAACAAAGTTTATCTGCCTTTTTTCTTTTTCTCCACCCCTGTAAGAGTTGAAAATATCTCTGCTGCACCGGGTGCACAGATTAATATCGTATATATCCTCAATACCTTCATTATTCAATATCTCCATATTCGCCTGTCTGATATCTAAAAACAGGGTGTTATTTTTCCTTTTAAAGATGTCATCGGAAAACCCCTCCTCCATGAAAATATTGCGTACGTCGTTTTTTACCTCATAACAGCACGGGCCAATAGAGGGACCCAGAATGGCTTTTATTTTTTTTCTGTTAACCCCGAATTCCGACATTTTATCGATCGCCTTTTTGGCAATCTTTTTTGCGGTTCCACGCCAGCCCGCATGGATGATAGATACGACAGGACAGTCCATTCCACATATGATGATGGGGAGGCAGTCTGCTGTTTTCACTATGCCTGCTATGCCTTTTGAGATAATAATAAGGCCATCCCCCGATACCGGCCTGTGTCCGTCTTGAATAACATGCACATCAACCCCATGTTCCTGTTTCATGATAACGAAATCATTAAGACCAAAGGCCCCGAGGAACTCAGCTTTTTCATCTCCCTGTAATGTATGCGATGGCGATTGTGCTGTAAAAAAACCGTGCTTTATCCCCCCCTGCTCAAGCTCAGGGACGTAGTAATAGGACCAATTATTGATATTTTTCAGTTTAAACTGCATGTTTTTCCATTTCCGGGGCTTGCGTCGCCCCCTCTTGCCACCCGCGGAATGGTATATCACTCCGATATTCAGTCAGGGGGGCGCGGGTGCCCGGCCAAGACAGTTCTTCTCTCCTCTTCATGGCCGTGTGAGCCTCCCCCTCATGCTCGCTTATGCTCGCAGGGTTGACTCCCACTGGTAAACCCCATGGGAGTCTATAAACTCCTCAATATCCGCCGGTACTGGCGCCTCAATGAAAACCGGCATGCCCGTGACCGGATGTATGAACTCTATCCTGTGTGCGTGTAAAAGCGGTCTTTCGGTGACATGTTTTGCCCTTTTACCGTATGCTTCGTCGCCGACGATGGGATGACCCATGTGTGTCAGGTGGACTCTTATCTGATGGGTTCTCCCCGTCTTCGGATACGCCTCAATATAGGTGAAACCGTTCAATCTTTTTATAACCTTGAAGGCCGTAGAGGCATCCCTTCCACCTTCTTTCAGCACAGCCATCTTCTTTCTGTTCGTGGGGTGTCGCCCGATATTCCCTTCGATTATGCCCTCATTTTTCATAACAATTTCTTCTACTACTGCTCTATACGTTTTGCGGACACTTCTCTCTTTAAAAAGAGCAGAAAGCATCTCCTGCGTCCTGGAATCTTTTGCGACGATAATAACACCGGTGGTGTCTTTGTCGAGCCGGTGGACAATGCCGGGACGATGAGCCGCTGACGCGGAATTTCGGATTGTCCCTCCGCTGTCGGGATTAAACCGTACGGATTTCGGATTTCTATCATTCCTGTCTTCTATCGCCGATACGCCGATACGCCGATACGCCGTTTCTGACCCATCCGACCCCTTTTTCGCCTCTGTATCTTTAGCCTCCCCTTCCCCTATCTTCGTAACTTCGCAACTTCGGCCTTTCTCCTTCCCCTCTACACTCTCTCCTCTACGCTCTTTGCTCCTCTCTCCTGACCCCTTGAACCCTCGAACCCTCGAACCCTGCTTTGTTAGGTACGCCAGTACCGCATTTACCAGCGTTCCATCCCTGTGCCCGAATGATGGATGTACTACCATCCCTTTCGGTTTGTTAATGGCAAGGAAATATTCATCTTCATAGAGGATGTTCAGAGGAATTTCCTGTGGTTCCAGCATTAATGGCTCTTCCTCCGGGATTTCACCATCAATCTCGATGAACTTCTTCATCTTTGTCGATGGTTTCGGCGGTTTGCCTGTAATGCGTATATGTCCCCCCTCGATCATACTCTTGATTTTTGTCCGTGTAATGGAAAGCTTTTCCGAGAGATATGTATCCAACCTCTTCCCTTCCTCATTACATATTATATGGAATTGTCTTTCCGGACTCATTCTTGGAGGGCAGTTTTTATACCTGAAACAACAATATGTTCTTCTTCTCTGAGTATTGTCCTCATGTCGAGGAGAAACCGGTCTTTCTCGATCCTTCCGATAACGGGGATTTCAAGGTTTCTTAGCCTTTGCTCAAGGATTTCAACGCTTATTGCATGTGGTGTGATGGCAACACCGTATGAAGGGATAGATACATCAGGGAGGCTGCCGCCGCCAACCTCTGAAAGCATTGCCACAGGTGTGGCAGTAACCTTTTCGGATAAGTGTTTCAAGACCTTCACAATTCGCTGAGACCTCGTCTTGAGAGTCTTTTGGTTTTCGTATATCATTCTTAACGTTGGTATTTCATGCCTTGCAGTTTCTTCGTCGAGATAAAGCAGGAGCGTGCTTTCAAGTGCTGCAAGTGTGAATTTATCGGGTCTCAATGCCCTTGTAATGGGGTTTTTTTTCATTGCATCTATATAAGATTTTTCTCCAAGGATCAGACCGGCCTGTGGAGCCCCAAGGAGTTTATCTCCGCTGAAGGATATGATATCCCACCCCTTTTTTAGTTCCACGGTAATGCAGGGCTCATCATGCACACCGATTCCTTGAATGGGGAAGAGGAGGCCGCTTCCGGCATCGTAAACTGTTGGCAGGTTATGCCTCTTTCCGAGGGAGATCAATTCTTCTGCTACTGTTTCATGGACAAAGCCCTTAATCCTGTAATTACTCGTATGTACTTTCATGAGAAGACCTGTGGAGTCGCTGATGGCGCGTTCGTAATCTCCTGCGTATGTTCTGTTTGTTGTGCCAACCTCTTTCAATATGGCCCCGCTTTTTTTAATAACATCGGGCACCCTGAAACTGCCTCCAATCTCAACGAGTTCACCCCTTGAAATAATCGCCTCTTTCCCGTCTGCAAGGGTGTTGAGTATGAGAAAGACTGCCCCGGCATTGTTATTGACGACGAGGGCGCTCTCGGCGCCGGTGAGTTTTTTCAGGATAGAGGTGCAGTGGTCGTACCTGTCCCCTCTTGAGCCTTTTTGAAGGTCATACTCGAGGTTTGTATAATGGGTGGCTGCATTGATAATGGCCTCTATGGCAGATTTTGCAAGCAAAGAGCGTCCGAGATTTGTGTGTATTATCACGCCTGTGCCGTTTATCACCCTTTTTAATCCCGGGGAGGTGGATGCAATGACCTGCTTTCGTGTATTTTCGACGATTTCATTCAATAAGGGTATGGCGGCGATTCTGTTTTCTTTTATAGATGTTCTCAGTTCATCGAGATAATTTCTGAGAGCGTCCTTCACTATGCTTTCAGGATAAATCGTTGTGAGTTTTCCCCACTCTTCGTGCTTTAATATCTCGTCAACTTTTGGTATGTTTCTGAGAAGTTGTTTGTCTGCCATTGATACATTTGTAACATACAAATAAAATGTAATCAACGGGTTTAGCTGCACCGGATTTGATTGTTCTTTTCAGGCGGTTTTCATATAATAACTTTAGATATGCAGGCCTTTATTCTTGGCATAAGTAACGGAGCGATATGCGTGGCGTATTGTTCGCCTATCCTTATCCCTTATCTGGTAGGAGAAGGGGGTAATATCCGGCGGAACTTCATGCTAATCGGGCAGTTTCTCTCCGGGAGGTTTGTAGGCTATCTTGTTTTTGCTGGGCTGGCCTGGGGAATCAACAAATCGATAATTCATGCAGGGGGCCAGCGCGAGCTGTTTATCGGATTTGCCTATGTAATTCTTTCGTTGTTTCTGGTTGCCTATGGTTTTTTTCATATAAGGCCATCTTGTTCGGCCGGATTTCTAAAGGGTTCTCTCCAAAAAGCAATAAATATGCATCCGATTTTCCTCCCTGCATTCATGGGTTTTGCAACAGGCTTAAGCTTTTGTCCGCCCTTTCTCCTTGCCGTAGCCGGCGCCATTGAAAAAGGCAGTTTGCTGGGAAGCATGTATTTCTTTTTTGCATTTTTCCTCGGCACTTCCCTCTTTTTTATTCCCATACCTTTTATCGGGGTATTGCGGAGGTTCTCTGTTCTCCCGATAATCGGAAAGATGGCAACAGGTATAATAGGTATTTACTATTTCTATTCAGGTGCTATAATGCTGATAAGAGGCGTGAAATGGTAAAATCTTTTCTGCTTGCCTTTCCCATGATGGTCTTGACTTTTGTGATGCTTTCCGGCGGCAAGATGTCGGATGACCCGGCAAAAATGTTTGCCTTTGCCATCACTTTTCTCTTTGTCAATATTTTATTTTTTTTGATGATCCGCACTGGAAAGACCGATAAGTATAGGTCTATACTGTTTATAAGTTACGCCGTCTGTTTTATAATATCCTTTATTACTCACCTGATTGAGCTCAGAGGCAGTATGGCAATAAGCGAGGCAAATATGCTCGATGGACGGACACCGTTCTGCCATATTGTCATACCCATGACCCTGATCCCTGCAGCGCTTACGAAAACAATAATATTTCCGGGCACCATTATCGGCAGTTTTGCTTCCATTGCAAGCATGTTTGTTCTGTGGATCGGCGCATCTCTGGCGCTTGGTCGCGGTTTTTGCAGTTGGGCATGTTTTTTTGGAGGTCTTGATGACGGGTTTTCCCGAATCTTTAAAAAACCTCTCATTAAAAATATTAACCTGAAGTGGACATATTTACCTTATGCAGTTCTTTTTGTGGTGGTTGTGACGGCAGCGCTTACCCTTTCGCCGACCTACTGTGAATGGTTGTGCCCTTATAAAACCGTTACAGAATTTGCTGAGGTCACATCGGTAAAGATTCTCATGCAGACCATCATCTTTGTCTCTCTCTTTATCGCCCTTGTCATCGTTCTGCCTCTCCTCACGAAAAGAAGAACACAATGCGGCCTTTTCTGCCCCTTCGGCGCCTTTCAGTCTTTCACCAACAAGGTGAATGCCTTTGAAGTGCGGATCGATCAGGAAAAATGCGTGAAGTGTAAACGATGTTTACAGGTATGCCCAACATTCTCTGTTGACGAAGGAAGCATTGATGAAGGAAAGATGCGCATAACCTGCACAAAATGTGGAAAATGTGTAGATGCATGTCCAAAAAAGGCGATATTTTTCCATGTAAAATGTACACCCTTGAACAGTACTTTCGATAGATACCGGGTGCTTTTTCTCTATCCTGCATTTTTATTCCTCACTACGATGGCTGGCGGTAATATTCAGGACGCAATAGTAAAAACGATAAAGCTTTTGACAACAGGGAGTATGTTTTAATGTAACTACCAAGGTATGAAGGCTGAAGGCAAGGAAGGCAGTGAATAGTGAATAGTGAAAAAGGCAATGAATAAATTAAAAACAGTTTTGGGTTATACCTGGGGATTCCTTGCCATCTTTATAGTGCTTGCCACATTTATGGGAAGAGCGTATTTCAGCCGTACATTGGCAAACGCCACAGGCGTCACGGTTTCCCCATGGTACTCCGGCGGCGAAATTGCAATGACAGTGGACCATGGTTCATACAAAACGTTTGTACACCGCCCTGTTTTTGACGGCTTGATATGGGATAGAAAAAACGGTTTTATACAGATCAACTGGGAACCATTTTCCGGCTTGCCGCCGGTTGTTGAAGAAAGGATCGATTACAACGGAGACAGACAGGAAGATTTTCTCGTTAAACTTGATACCACAACGGGCAACGCTTCTCTTGTTGCATACAGCCCTGATGTTGTTTCTGTTGAAAACACATACAAGTTGACAAAGGGCTGGGCAGTAAGGGTCCTGCTAAAGAAAAAACCGTAGCCGATTATACCCTTGATTTTTTAACCTCTAAGCCTTAACATTCTCTACTGTTTTACTTCGACAATACTTTATGCTGATAGAACGATTTATTGCCAATTATGCCCGTAAAAAAAATGAGAGCTATCTACAGTTTGCTCCTTCTGCATCCATTACAATCCCCCGCAGTTCAGGCGATATGCCGACACTTCTTTATATGCATGTTCCTTTTTGCGAGGAGCTTTGCCCGTATTGTTCATTTAACAGGGTAACATTTCAGGAGGGACTTGCCCGGTCATATTTCGCCGCCTTACGCAAAGAGATTATAATGTACAAAGAGCTGGGATATGACTTTAAGGCCCTTTATGTAGGAGGGGGCACACCAACGGTATTGATTGACGAACTCGAAGAGACAATCAATCTGACCAGACAAAAATTCAATATTATTGAAGTTTCTGTAGAGACAAACCCGAATCACCTTACGCCTAATAACATTGAAATGTTGAAGAAAATGGGGGTAAATCGACTTTCTGTAGGGGTTCAGACCTTTGATGACGGCCTTCTTGAGACGATTGAACGGTATCACAAATACGGAAGCGGCCAGGAGATAGCAGAGAGGCTGCAATATACGCAGGGAAACTTCCAGACGCTTAATGTGGATATGATATTTAATTTCCCCACACAGACGATGGAAATACTTGAAAAAGACCTGTCCACGCTTATCGGATTAAAGGTAGACCAGGTGACATATTACCCGCTTATGGTATCCTCCTTTACGCGGGACATAATGAATAGTAAGCTTGGAAGCGTGGATTACGACAGAGGGAAGGATTTTTACCAAAAGATAACAGAGATGTTTTCCGCCCAATATAAGGCATCTACCGCATGGTGTTTTTCACGGAACAACAAGATAGCGGATTCCCGCAACCCTGCTCGCGGCAACCTCGCCGGTGTGCAAGCCCCGGTAGGCGAAATCCTTAGCACGCAAGGCGTGCGAGAAGGGGAGGCTCCGGCAGCTTGGCTGCCGGAGGGGGCGACCCCCTTACGGGGACAGGCGCAAGCCCCGGTAATAGACGAGTATGTAGTCAATTATGAGGAATATGCGGGTCTCGGGAGCGGTTCCATCGGATACCTCGGCGGGAGCGCATATGCTAATACATTTGATATCAGGGCATATATCGAGAGAATAAATGAAGGGCTGCTGCCGGTAGCTGCAAAAAAGGCATTTTCCATGAAGGAGAGGCTTTGCTATGATCTTTTAATGAAGCTTTTTGGCTTGAGTCTCGATATTGAACAGCTTAGCGCAAAGCATGGCGTAAATATATACAGGTACTTATGGCCTGAAATTGTATTTTTCAGACTCACCGGCGGGATGGAAAAACATGGCAATCTCCTTACACTCACTAAAAAGGGACAATATTACTGGGTTCTTATGATGCGTGAATTCTTTGTCGGTGTCAATAACTTCAGAGACTACTGCAGGGCGCAACTTGGGGCGGAAGACAGAAGTCAGATGACAGAAGGCTGAAGGGGAAAGACCGAAGTTGCGAAGATGCGAAGATGGGGGAAGGGAAGAGCGGATGAAGGGAAGAGCGGATGAAGGTAGTGAATGGTGAATAGTTTATAGTTGAACCTCCACATAATAATACTAACCATCTCAAATCAGCATCAGTGATTTTGTCTGTTTTTAACTTAAAACTTAAAACTTCCACTTACCAATGCCCGCACCCGTAAGGAAAAGCTGGTCAAGAAAAAGCCCCCTCAGGTGTGAAAGGAGCGGAGAGCGTAGAGTATAGAGCGTAGAGCAGGCAAGAAGAGCCGAACCGGCGAGACGGTGTATCGGCGAAACAGTGATGAAGACAAATGATAAAAGCAGTGAATAGTGAATAGTGAATGGCAATCAGAAAACATTGAACCTTGAACAGCTTTTTGCAATCCGCAATCTGAAATCAACAATCCGAAATGAGATGGGGGAAATGCCGTGCAAAGGTCTTGATTCTCGACTTCAAGCATGCCTTGGGCACCTTGCTGGTAAGCAGAAACGTGCCCGCGGTCAGTGCCGCGTCTGGGCCGGCCTGATTTGTTCGAAGCCCAGCTACAAGTTAGAAGGCCGAATGGATGCGGACCGCTGCAAGGGTAAGGAAGCGCAGCGGAGCAGCGAGGGAAACAGTGTTCCGGCCATACAGAATGAACAAAAACAGGAAACTTCAGAAAAACATTCCCTTGACAATAAGCATAAAGGATGGCTAAAAAGTATCTGACTATATGTTTGTAGAGTTGCAAGAAGCCCTAAATTTGCAGCAGTGACAAAATTATGAAAAGGAGAGCGAGATTATGAAGATACGTTTTTTAGGAGCGGCAAGGACAGTAACGGGTTCTTGTTATCATATGCTGGCGGATGGTTTACAGATGCTTGTGGATTGCGGAATGTATCAGGGACGTAATTCTGACGATGTGAACAGGATTCCTTTTCAATTTGACCCCGGACAGATAGATTATCTCCTCCTCACCCATGCGCATCTCGACCATTCGGGTTTATTGCCGAAGCTCGTTGCGGATGGGTTTAAAGGAAAGATAATAACCACTGTCGGCACTGCTGAACTTGTTGAAATCATGCTCCTCGATTCTGCACATATCCAGGAAAAAGATGCAGAGTGGCTGACGAAAAAATCCTTCAGGACCGGAAGGGACCAGGTATTTGAGCCTCTCTACACCGAAGAAGATGCGAAAAAGGTTACCCCTTTTATCAAAAAAGCGAATTACGGGGAGATAGGACAACTGGGCGAGGGCGTTAGATACAGATTTGTAGATGCAGGTCATATCCTCGGCTCCGGTTCGCTGGAGGTTTGGTATAGTAGCGGAGGCAAGGAGAAAAAGATTGTTTTTTCAGGCGATATCGGTAAAAACGACAACCCCATCATTAATGACCCGCAGCATATAGAAGAGGCCGACTATGTGCTTGTGGAGTCCACCTATGGCAACAGGTTACATAAGGGCGTGGAGGAGAGCATAGAGGAAATGGTGCAGGCCATTAAGACGACCTTTAAGAGGGGAGGCAATGTCCTTATACCCGCCTTTGCTATCGGGAGAACACAGGACATTCTCTACATATTGAATAAGCTTGTAAAGGAAGGGAGACTCCATGACCTTGATGTCTATGTGGATAGCCCCCTTGCCGATAAGGCAACAAAAATCTATATGGCACATCCGGAGTATTTTGACGCCGAGGCAGTGACGGTATTCAAATTCAGGAGCAGTGAAGGGATGAAGCTCCACTTTACAACCACGGTCGAAGAATCACAGAAGGTAAATAGAATAAAGTCGGGGGCAATCATCATTGCAGGAAGCGGGATGTGTGATGGTGGACGGATACAGCATCATTTCAAACACAATATATGGAGACCGGAAAGCAGTATTATCTTTTCAGGTTTTCAGGCGAAGGGAACCTTGGGACGGCATATTGTAGATGGTGCAAAGAGCGCGCGTATTCTCGGCGAGGAAATGGCTATACGGGCGAAGGTTTACACCATCGGTGGATTTTCAGCACATGCCGACCAGAAGGAATTGCTTGAATGGCTTGGCACATTTACGAATAAACCGAAGGTATTTATAGTCCACGGTGAGGAATCTGTCTGTCTTGAATTTGAGAAGATTGTTCAGGAAAAGCTTGCCCTTGAGACACATGTCCCGCACAAAGGGGAAGAGTTGGAGATATAGGAACGCTCAGAGCCAAATTAAGAATTAAGAATGAAGAGTTAAGAATTGAAATTCGCAATGGTTTATTCTAATGTGCGATCAAGTTGATACAAATATGGAAAACCATTCCTTTTGCTTCCACTCCGGGCGGATTACCCTTACAGCGATTCGCCTCCATTCAATTTCCGAACTTGCCACGGGGCTTCAAACAGCGGAAATTGGCCAAGCCGCGGCCTAGCCGCGTGGCACATTGCGACTTATCGGCAGGGTCCCAATCCGTCCTCGATGTTCGCTGCAAGAAACAGTTTTCCCCTTACGCATAGGAGCATTATGATAGCAACTTGGAATTAAATATGGATTATCGTTTGATTCGGAGTAAAAAGAGAAAGAGAACCATGACCATCCGGATTAAGGCGGATGGGGCAGTTGAGATTCGAGCACCTTATAAAACTCCTCAAAAAGAGATAGATGCTTTTTTCAAAGAGAAAACCCCATGGGTTCATAAAATTTTGATGGAGCGGGAAAGGCGGTTGCAGGGCGAGACAGCTCGGCCAAAACAGTTTATCTCCGGCGAAACATTCCTCTATCTGGGCGAGGGATATCCCCTGGAATTGTGCGATATGAACGGGAGGAGAGATGCCCTTATTCTGTCGTACGGGAAATTTTTATTTGATGAAAAGAGGGCAGGTGAAGCGGAGGAAGTTTTTGTAAATTGGTATAAAAAGAGGGCAAGAGAGTTGTTCGTGGAGAGGGTTGCCCATTACAGCAGGCAACTCAGCCTTTTTCATGAGGGCATCAAGATAACGAGTGCACTCTCCCGTTACGGTTCCTGCTCACCAAAAAACCACCTCTCTTTTACATGGAGACTTATGATGGCCCCGCTTGTCGTGATTGATTACATTATTGTCCATGAACTCATCCATATCAAAGTAAAGAATCATTCGAAGGAATTCTGGGAATCGGTAAGGATTGCAATCCCCGACTTCAGGACGCACAAACGATGGCTGAAAGAGAACGGACACTCCCTGAAACTCTAACCAAACACATTTGAAATTTTTGGTTAGTATTATTATGTGGAGGTTTACCAGTTCGCTGAATTATCGAGAGAATCAAGCAATTCACGTTTTCTTCTGGACATCAGTACCTCCCTCTTCGATCCAGGCACGAAGCAGAGTGAGGGCTACAGCCAGTACCACCGGACCAACAAATATGCCTACGATACCGAAGGTGATAAGACCTCCTATGACACCGGCAAGGATGAGCAGGAGCGGCAGGTCTGCCCCTTTCCTGATAAGCACGGGACGGAGCACATTGTCAAGGCTCACGACAACGACCGTCAATACGAGCAATACTGTCCCAGCCACAGCGTGGTTGCTCCAATAGAGCCAAATGATGGATGGAATCAGCACGAACCCCGGTCCAAGCTGTGCTACACAGAGCATGAACATGACGGCAGTGAAGATGGATGCAGCCGGCACGCCGGTCACCGCAAGACCGATGCCACCCAGGAGGGACTGTACCAGGGCCGTAACGACCACACCGAGTGCAACGCCCCGGATTGCCTTTGCAGCGAGGATGGTAACCTCTTCGCCATGATGGCCGGCAAGCCGCCGTGCGAAGCGGCGTATAGCATTGGCAGCAGCATCTCCTTTAGCATACAGTATCGCGGCAATGACCACTGTCAGCAGAAACTGGACGAATATTTTGCCGACGCTGCCAGCCTGAGCCACAAACCATTCGGCCAGCTTTCCGGCGTAGGGTTTGAGCCACAGGATTAGCCCCTGTGGGCCGGCAGAGGAAACATCCTGCCATGCCCCTGAAAGCCTGGGACCTATCATTGGCAGCTTCCCCACCCAGTGAGGGGGCAATGGTAAGGTGCTTTTATGGAAGGATTCCTCCAAGGCACCGATCCTGTCATAATTGTCTATGATGGTTGCCACCGCGAGCCAGAATGGTATGACAAAAACGAGTACCAGCGCCACTGTCATCACCAGGGCAGCGAGCCCTCGTTTACCCCACAGCCGTGCCTGAACTCGTAGCATGAACGGCCAGGTTGTTACAACGATCATGGTTGCCCAGATTAATGAGGGCAGGAAAGGGTGGATGATCCAGAAGACGGCGACGATGAGAATGCCAATTAGCAAAACACTCAGCGTTGTGCGTGTGATGTCACGAGAAGTCGGTCTCTCCATGATTCTCCTTTCTTTGTTTGACTTTTCCATCCGTGAATCTATTTTCTCGTAATCGAGAGTAGATTTCAAGGGGAAAATCCTGACAAAGTTATTGCAGCCTATAGGAGGTCCCTGATACGAAAAGCGTTGACAATCAAGATAAATAAACGTTATTTTCTAATGGTTTATGGATAGAACCCTTCTTTTGAATGCAACGTTTGAACCCTTAAATGTATTGTCTTGGAAAAAGGCAGTGACCCTTCTTTATCTTGGCAAGGTTGCGGTTGTAAAAGAGTATGAGAAAGAGATAAAGGGGGTTTCGATCACTATACGACAGCCGTCTGTTATAAGGCTTCTGAGGCTTGTCAGGGGTAACCACAGGAACGTTAAGTTTTCAAGAAGGAATATATTTTTGAGAGACGATTATGTCTGCCAGTATTGCGGGGAGAGATTTGACCCGAAATATCTTACCTGCGACCACATCATACCAAAATCGCGAGGCGGGATAACGGAATGGTCAAATATTGTGACTTCATGTAACCGATGTAACCTGAAAAAGGGTGATAAGCTGACGGATGAGATTGAAATGTACCCGAGGAAGAGGCCATCACGGCCGAATGGATTTTATTTACTCATGCTCCATGTAGGCGTGAAGATATTCCCGGAGCATTGGAAAGATTATATTTTTATGAGGGATTGAGATGGATAGAATATGGGCGCCATGGAGAATGGAGTATATCAGCAGCACCACCGTTAAGGGTGATAAAAAGTGTTTCCTCTGCATTGACAGTAAGAATGACGAGAAATTGCTTGTTGTCGGCAGAAAGGGTACGGCATTTGTTATCATGAACAGGTTCCCTTACACGAACGGACACGTAATGGTTGTACCGGTAAGACATACAGGGTTACTTGAAGAGCTGACCGATGAAGAGACCATGGATATGATGGGGCTTGTAAAGATTATGACTACTATTTATAAAGAGGAGTTCAAGGTAGACGGTATTAATGTAGGCATAAATGTGGGAAGGGCTGCCGGAGCCGGGCTTGAAGAACATATACACATTCACATGGTCCCGCGGTGGTTCGGGGATGCGAATTTCATGACCGTTGTAGGTGAAACGAGGGTCATTTCGGAACATATAGAGGCAACATACCAAAAATTGAAGAGTAAGTTTATTGAGAAGATTCTTTGATTCATCCCCCCCTCTCTTAAATCCTGTTGATCTGGTATCAGCTTTCACAGGAAGGACAGCAGAGGAGCTTGCCCTCCCAGAGAGGGTAATCATCGTCTTCGATTCAGGCGATTTAAAGCGTGTCTTAAACAAGAAAAAACATAGACTTATTGATGCGTGGTTGAATTTCCGTTGGCTATACAGGATCGAAGAGAGTAATACCATAATTACAAGATCATATTTCGGCGGTCCCAATATCGCTGCCCTTGTGGAAGAACTTGCGGTTTTCGGCGTGAAAGAATTTGTCATCTGGGGCTATGCGGGCGGAATTGACAACCAGTTAAAGATTGGCGATGTGATTGTGGCAAAGGGTGCGTTAAGGGAGGATGGGATATCCTATCACTACGTTGACGATGAAGATGATTTTGTCTATTCGGACTGGTTCGAAGAATGGGAACAACATACCAAAGAGTGGGGCTTCAGAGAAGGCATAATCTGGAGTTGCGATGCCATCTACAGGGAGACCAGGGAAAAAATCAGAAAATATCGTAAAGCAGGTATCTCTGCCGTAGAGATGGAGGTGGCCTCTTTCTATGCAGTATGCACATTCAAAGGGGTAAAAGGCATTGCCCTTTTAATTGTTTCTGACCTTCTGAACGATGAGGGATGGACAGGCGGTTTCCATACAAAACCCTTTCGGGAAGGTGTAAAAAAAATGTCGAAGTTTATGCAGGAAATGGTCGTGAAATAAGGATAGTGAGAGGCTTTAGTTTTAATCTGTACCCATATTCCCCGTATGAGTGAGTCTTTATGTTTTAAGAATATTTTTAAGGGTTTTTATAAACTGTGCATTCAACTTGTGTCTCTTTAAAGGCACCTTCAGATAGGTGTTGGCTGATTCGCTTGAATATTCGTCGATTATGATGTGGTATTTGATAAAAAGGCTTGCCAGATCAGGTATTTGCCTTTCGATTTTCAGGAGGAGAAAATTGCAGGCTGTATCAAATATTTGAAGACCATCAATCTGCTTCAGTTTTTCAATGAAGTATTTCTTTTCTTCTTTGACAAGTTTCATGGTTCTCGTTTTGTGCCCCTTGTCTTTGAGGGATACTATAGCAGCAGCATAAACGAGTGCATTGCCTTGCGGCGGGATCAGGTTGTTACTCAATTTTTTCATCAGCGCCGGGGAACCTGCTCCATATCCCAAGGGCAGTCCCTTCAGCGCATGAAATACGGAAAATGTACGGAGTATAAGGGTGTTTTGTGATTCTGTGACAAGTTTAACGAAAGATCTATAAGGGGCAAAATCCATGTACCTCTCATCGATGACTAATATCTTTCCGGTTTTCTCTGTTGCTTCAATCAGAGAACCAAGGTTTTCTGCAGGCATTATGGTGCCGGTCACATCGTGCGGGTTTGGCAGAATAACCATATCAACAGTTTTGAGACGATCGATGAGTCCGGTGATGTCTATTGAAAATTGAGGAGGATGCTTCTCTTCCACAGGGAACAACTGAATATCCATCCGGTAATTATGCAAGATATCTCTAAACCTTTTCGAAACCGGTGAAACGAGGAGTATGGTCTTTGGTTCTGTTGCCTTGAGAAGACTATGGAGCAACGAAGATGAGCCCTGCCCGAAAACGATACAGCCTTCCTCTATCCGTTCTTGCTTACATATGTAACGTTTTAGATACCTTATTTTCTCGTCAGGCGGGAATTCGAGGAATTTAATGGACTTTCTTATGGCGTTTTTTGCTTTATTTGAAGGGCCCAGAGGGTTAACACTTGAGGTAAAATCAAGTACCTGCCTGAGAGAAAGCCTTTTGCTTTCAGCGTAATTGTGAATATCCATTATTTCTTATCAATCTGCTGGATGGCTTTCTCGGAGATTGACATAATGACAGGGTCATTGGATTGACTCTGGACTTCCTGATAAAGTTTTTTTGCCTCTTCAGGCTTTCCTTTCATATAACTGATTTTAGCGAGGTAAAGCCGTGCAATAATACTTATTTTTTTATGATTTTCCTTGAGAATTGAATTGAATAAGGTTTCAGCGATGTTCATCTTTTCCACGCTGCCGGATGCCATGGATTCGCCAAAGGCTTGTATGGCCTGCGATAACATGAACTGCATTTTGTCGTCCTGTCTTTTAGCATAGAAACTATATCCAAAAAGGGATGAACAGACGACAAATACGATGATGAGCCCGACAATGCAAGCCTTCATATTATTTTTAATCCAGTCGATGGCGAAGGTGACTGTCCTGATGACGATATCCGGTTTTTTTATCTCTTCCTTTACTTTTCTCTTTGTCATGAAAGGTATTTCACCATATAAGGTTAATCTATGTCAACATGAATACTGCTCAATCGTGAATAGTGAACAGTGAACAAGTTCTTTTAACTAACAGCTATTCACTATTCACTGTTTTTTGCGGCCTTTATATATAACCTTACCCTTCGCATGTTATCCTCATCGAGAATTTTCGAGAGCGCTGTGTCATCGAGTCTCGAAAGATCGCCGATGTTTTGTATCCCCTGGTCTTTCAGTTTTAAAAATTTTTGTAACCCTAACCCTTTAAGATGGAGAAGCTTGAGGTCTTCCCTTTCCTGGAGACTGAGCAGGTTCATGTTAATCCCGAAGCTTGTCCGAACACCAATCATTTTCAAATAATTCAGCTTTTCTTTCCCGATGAAGGCAATATCCTCGATTTCAGGTGCGCAGGAAAAAACAGTATATCTATCTATGAGCGTGAAGGAGAGGGCGGAGAAGAGAATGCTGATCAAGGCAATGACAGGGATCGATGCTCTATATGATTTTATGCCATCAAGGAGGCTTACAAAGGTTATAGTTTCAAGTCCGAATACAAGAAAGCCTATATAACCTGGTACCGGCATTTCAAAGATCTTTACATCTTCAAGGAATGGGACCGAATATACCCATTTGGAGACCGAAAGGGAATTCCAAGCTTCCCACAGCAGACCGCAGACAAGCCCGGATATTATTGTGGCAACAAAATGGGTTGCATTCCCTTCTTCAAAGTCCCTCATAAATGAGGCATAACCCTTTCGATAATTATAACCATCCAGAATCAAAGCAAGAAAAATCCATGTAAGGGGAAAAAAATAGTCAGGAAAAAACCAGGTAAAGAAAAATGTAATAATGCCGAGCAATATGGAGTAAAAAGTGTAGTTTTTTACATGAAAAGGCTTCATCCTTATTTCTCCAAGCATAGTTCTGATGAATTCTTTTGTGACATATAAAGCAGGAATTACGGTTCCATATGCGAGGAGATACCCGGTATACCTGTAATACATTTTGCCCGGGAGATTAATATAGAACCAGTTCTGCAAACGTATGTTGATAATTTCAAAAAGACACCAGAAACCACAGGAGATAACGATAAGGAAAGGAAGGCGCCTGTTCAGGACCAGGAGCCTTTTTGTTTTCATTGCCAGAATTGCATCAATGAAAAATATATAAGACCACCATGCGGTGAGATAGAAGTAATACAAAAATGGCTCTATTTTATGGAGGAGTACATAATACCCCGCTAAATGAAGAAGAAAAGAAAAGATAATCAGCGATACGCATTGCCGGGCGGTAACCATAAAACACCCTGTATTTTTGAGAAGTTTGATTTAATTATAGCAGAAAAGAACTTTTGGTTTCAGGAATTGTTAGTAGCTTTTTCAGAAGCTTTTGTCGTATCAGCACTTTCCTCAGATGTTTTTTTTACCCTTACAGCCCCTATAAATGTCCTGCCATAAAAATCAGATAAAAGCGAATCGATCTTAACGCCAAGCTTGTTATACCCCGAGGATGAGTGGATAAAATTACCTTCCCCGATATAGATACCGACATGTGTGGGGTATTTTATATATCTTTTTGTTCTGAAGAAAACGAGGTCTCCAACGGCAAGATCGTCTTTTGTGATTTTTTCGCCTACGTTGAACTGCTCCCGCGCACTCCTCGGAAGCGGAACATCAAAAATGTCATAGATCTTTTTTACATAGGCAGAACAGTCGAGACCTCTGACACTCTCCCCACCATACCTGTACGGCGCTCCCATGAAACTCTTTGCCACCTTTACCAGCATGTATTTTTCATCATTACTTTTCCATGGTTTAATTGTTTTGCCGGCAAGGGTTACAAATTCATCGTCTTTATCTTCAATGATCTTCGGAATAAGAATGACTTTTCCGGGTTTAAACTTTTTATCTGTCAGGTTATTTGCTTCCAGGATATCTTCTGTGTCGATGTTGAACTGCGTGGCGATTTTGTCAATGGTGTCGCCCTTTTTTGTCTTGTATTCGATAAACTCGCCATCGTTCTCCGTGATAACGACCTCAACCGGCTGGGTATTTTTCACTTCTTTTCTTGTTTTTGTTGTTGGTTTTGTTTTTGTTGTTGCCTTTGTTGTCCCTGTAGCCCCTGTTGAGTCGCTCTTTATAGTGATTTGCTGGCCGATGCTTAGTTTGTTTGTTTTTAAATTGTTCTGGCTTTTCAGTTTATCGACATGGATCTGATGCTTTTTTGCGATGCTGCATAAGCTATCGCCTGATTTTACCTTATATGTTATTGGCGCAGAGAATGCGAGGCCGTATGTGATTGTGATTAAGAAGGTGGCTACGATTATGGTCAGGATGGATTTTTTCATGTAAGAGTGTATACACCTTTTATCAGAATGGTTAAATATGTGTCAAGAAGTTTTTTTGGTAAATTTTTGGTAAAACAGATGACAAATGTCTCAATGTGTTGCAAGCCGCAGTTTTGCGAACGATATATTTTTATTGATTATGTGATCTTTTTTATTTTATATTCATTTGTGAAAATTATAACAAATCAAAACTGTTAGGAGGCATATAATGGAAATCATCGGGAGAGAAATCTTCTGGAATGTGGGAGAAGGGGCAAGATGGTTATCATATGCATTAATGGTAGTTACCTTTATTGTTCTCATCGTGGGTCTGAAAAAGAGGTACGCCATGTGGAAGATTGCGAAAGGCAAGTGCGCCCCTTTCGATTTTTCAAAGAGGCTGGGGGAAAGAATAGCCTATTTCATTGATAATGGTATTTTTCATAAATCCATTTTACGTGAGTCATTCCCCGGCTCAATGCACCTTTTCATTTTCTGGGGCTTCCTCTTTCTTGCTATAGGCACCGCACTTGTAGCTATTCAGGATGATGTCATCAGGCCGCTCTTTAAAGCGAACATCCTTCAGGGTAGTTTTTATCTGATCTTCTCTGCAGTGCTCGATGCAGCAGGCCTTGTGGCCATCATCGGCATCATGATGGCAATATGGAGAAGGTATGTTACCAGACCTTCAAGGCTTGATAATAAACCCGATGATGCAATTACATTAGTCTGGATACTGGCGGTTCTCGTAACGGGCTTCCTCGTGGAAGGTGCAAGGATTGCATCATCAAGGCCGGATTTCGAGGTATGGAGCTTCGTAGGCTGGATTACATCCTATCTTTTCCTTGGTCTTGGTCAGGACGGGATTAAGGCTGCTCACAAATTTTTCTGGTATTTCCACATGCTCATATCCTTCGGACTCATCGCATATATTGCCTATTCAAGGCTGCTCCATATCATTACATCATCGCTGAACATGATGTTCAGGGGCGTTGAAGATAGCCCGCGCGGGGCTATTGTACCCATTGAAGATTTTGAGAATGCTGAAGAATTTGGTGTGAATTCCATAGAAAATTTTACATGGAGACAAACATTTGACCTCGATGCATGCACACGGTGCGGCAGGTGTCAGGACCTGTGCCCTGCCTATGCAACCGAAAAACCGCTTTCACCGAAGAAATTCATCCAGGACCTGAAGGCCGAATGGGAGAGGGCAGCGGCAGGGGTAAAAAATGAGGATGGCTTAATTGACAAAGTTATTGAAGAAGAAACCCTCTGGTCATGTACTGCATGTCTTGCCTGCCAGGTAAACTGTCCTGTTTCAATACCTACCTTTGACAAAAACATTGAGATGAGAAGATACCTGACATTGACACTCAGCAAGACAACCCCTGAAACAAGACTTCTTTTCAAAAACCTGCAGCAGAAGGGTGACCCTTACGGGATGGGAAAGAGACAGAGGACAGAATGGATAGAAGACCTTGAGATAAAAAATGCCGGTGCAGAAGAGGTGGAATACCTCTACTGGGTAGGGTGTGTTGCATCCCTCGATGACAGGAACAGGAAGGTTGCCAAGGCATTTTCCACAATACTCAATAAGGCTGGCATTTCGTTCGGTACCCTCGGCCAGGATGAGACATGCTGCGGCGATCCTGCACGGAGATGTGGGAACGAAGACCTGTATCTTGGCATCGCACAGGGCAATGTTGAACTTCTCAATGAACTTGGCATCAAGAAGATAATTACCACATGTCCCCATTGCTACCACACATTAAAGAATGAGTATCCCCAGATCGGTGGAAACTTCGAGGTATATCATCAAGGAGAATTTCTCTGGAAACTTATCAATGAGGGTAAAATCGCAGTCAATCCTTCAATCGAAGGGACTATCACATACCATGACCCATGCTATCTCGGTCGTGCCAACAAGGTTTTCGAACAGCCAAGAAATGTTGTCAATAAAGTGAAAAAGGGCAACTATGTTGAACTGGAAAGAAACCATGACAGAAGCTTCTGCTGCGGCGGCGGCGGCGGCAGGATATGGATGGAGGAACACCATAAGAGGATTAACCACGCAAGAATCGATGAGGCCATAAACGTATCTGCAAATACCGTTGTTACTGCCTGTCCTTACTGCCTGATTATGATGGAAGATGCTATCAAGGATAAGGAAAAGATTGAAACGATGAAGGCATTGGATTTGTCGGAGATATTGGTAAAATCTTTGTAAAGCTTAAAAAACAGGCAATCGAGCCCGATAAATAAAAGGGTGAGGCAAAACGCCTCACCCTTTTATTTATTGCGGGAAAGTAAAATTATACTTCCAGGGAAATTGCCTCAACCGGGCATTCTTCTACACATGCACCACATTCCGTGCAGAGCTCAGAGTCGACCTTAGCCGTATCGTCAACGGTTATAGCATCGGCAGGGCATACTTCTGCGCACGCTCCACATCCTGTGCAGGCATCTTCATCAATTCTTGCTGGCATTTTCTATTACCTCCTTTCTTTTTAAAAATTCCTAAACAAATAAACAAAAAATGTCAATAAAAAAATTGAGGGATTATTGAATCCCATATTTCTTTTTTAGAAATTCCAGTCCTGTCATCGGGTAAAGCGCATAGATAAGGATATCTTCCATCCTGGCGCTTATCCCCTTTAACGCCTCTCTTGCCTTTGGCAATTCCGGCTCAAGGATATCTCCCGGTCTTGTTTTGATTGGTGTCTCTCCCCTTTCGTAACCCTTTAAAGCCTTTTTACTGATTTCTTCGCTTACCTCAACGGGCGGCTTTCCGTAAAGGCCATAAAAATAATCTTTAACCTCTTTGGAAATCATCTTGTATCTCCCTGCTATAACATTGAAGACTGCCTGAACACCGACGATCTGGCTTGTAGGTGTTACAAGGGGAGGGAAGCCCAGATCCTGTCTCGTTCTCGGTATCTCTTCGTAGACTTCTTTGAGGCGGTTCAAGGCCTTTGCCTGTTTTAGCTGGCTCACAAGGTTGCTTATCATGCCGCCGGGAATCTGGTGCATGAGAACCCCTATGTCAATAACGGAGAACCTCGTTGTATCGGCAAAGGACATGTAGTCGGGAACAATTGTTTCAAGATATTCATCAATCTCTGCTATTGTTTCAAGATTAAAGTGGGTGTCATAAGGGGTGTTTTTCAGTGTGATAACAAATGGTTCAACTGCAGGATGTGAAGAGCGCAGGGCAAAAGGTGCAAGGCATGTATCTATCCCGTCTGCACCTGCTTCAATCGCCTTCAGGCAGGACATGGAAGCCATGCCGCTTGTATAGTGGGTATGGAGGTGAACGGGTATCTTTAAACTATTTTTTAGGGCTGATATAAGTTCATATGCGTCATAAGGGGAAATGATACCAGCCATGTCCTTAATACAAAGGGAATGCGCACCCATATCCTCGATGCGTTTGGCCTTGTTGATATAGTAGTCGATGTTGAAGATGGGACCCCCAAGCCTTTTTTCCGTGAGCGAATAAGAGAGGGCACCCTGAACATGCCTGCCGCATTTCTGTATTGCCTTAAAGGCAGCGATAAAGTTCCTTTCGTCATTGAGGGCATCGAATACCCTGAATATGTCAATTCCCACCTCAGCAGCTTTCTCAACAAATGCGTCCACTACATCATCCGCATAATTTCTATAGCCCACAAGGTTTTGTCCACGTAAAAGCATCTGAAATTTTGTATTCGGCATCTTTTTCCTAAGGAGTCTTACCCTGTCCCAGGGGTCTTCATTGAGAAACCTTGTCATTACATCAAAGGTGGCCCCACCCCAAACCTCCATGGAATAGAAACCAATGCTGTCCATCTTTTCTGCGATGGGTAGCATATCCTCTGTCTTCATGCGTGTGGCGAAGAGTGACTGGTGACCGTCTCTCAAAGTGAGATCGGTAATTTTAACGGGTTTTTTCTCTACCATAGTTAACCTCCTCGGAAAAAGTGTGAATAACTATCATGTCCATATAGAAAAATCAATGGAATTTTTTGTGTGAGTCTGTTATTCTAAAGAACTTCGGGATGTAGCTCAGCATGGTGTAGAGCGCTTGCTTCGGGAGCAAGAGGCCGCTGGTTCAAATCCAGTCATCCCGACCATTCTATATTCAACCCTGCATAACCTTTTGCAATATGTTAAACTATTGCATAAATCTCTCAATGTTACGAAATGTTGTTCAAAATACTTGACTTGTGTATACTATGTAATTAAAGACAAAGGGATAAACCCAAATATGTCGTTAGGAAGGTGTCGGGGTATCCCGGAGCAAACCGTCGAGAAGCGAGGAAGCTTGGTCTTTTGCGTATGCAAAAGTTCCGAAGCCGAACGCGAGCGATTGAAGCCGCTGGAACGGAATGAGCGTGTTTGAGAGGGATGGTCCGACACCCATATGATTCTAATGATAAATCCGGGATAATGAGATAGAGAGAGGTATGTGAAATGAAAAAAATCTTATTAATCCTCATAGCAGTTTTTTTATTTTTGCCGTATCCACTTCAATGCATTGCAAAGAGCAAAGAAAAAGCCCCCGGTGTTTTTTACAGTCCTGAGGATATGATAGAACTCACTGTCGTAAAGAAGGATTGGCTCATAAAAATTTGTAATAAATACCTTGAGTATCCGAAAAAATGGCGCGAGATAGCAAGGATAAATAATCTGAAAAACCCTCATCTTATCTATCCGAAAGAAAAATTGAATATTCCCATTGAACTGTTAAAGGGAACGCCATTAGATGGAAAAGTTACGTTCATAAAAGGCGATGCCCAGTTGCAGGACGGAGGCAAGGGTGCATGGATACCTCTCAAGCTTGATGACAAGGTAAAGCAGAAGAGCTTTATTAAGACCGGAGAAGAGAGTGCGCTTGAGGTTACTTTCGAAGATGGCAGTTCTTTCTTTTTACGACCCAATACAGAACTCGGCCTGACAACTGTACAGAGGAAGATTACCTCCCATTTGATCCGCGATCTCTCTGTTCAGGCCGGGCGTGTTCTTACCAAAGTCAGAGAAGCGACGGGCGCAGGCTCCCGTCTCAAGATTAAAACACCATCATCTACCGCTGCTGTTCGGGGAACGGAATTCAGGGTGGCCGTGGACCAGGAGAAGAAGACATTCACAGAAGTGTTGGATGGACATGTTGCTGTAGATGCCATGCAGAAGAAAATTGCATTACAACGTGAAGAAGGTACGATGACCAAAAAAGGTGAACCCCCTCTGGACCCTAAAAAACTTCTCCCTCCTCCAGCGCCGGTTGATCCTGAACCCCAGTACAACCCTCCTGTCAGATTTGCCTTCAGTACGGTTGAAGGTGCAACCTCATACAGGGTTATGGTGGCGAAAGACAAAGAAGGGAAGGACTTATATCATGAACGGATAATCAAATCCGGCGAAGCAATGGACATCAACAGTATTCCTGACGGCCCATACTATCTTTTATCTCAGAGTATTGATAATATAGGGCTTGAAGGCCTTCCGTCTCAACCCTATCCTTTCAATGTAATAAATGTAATAAAAGAAGACCCGCCAAAGCCATACCGCGCAAGCGCCTTAAGAAAGATACAATATGGACATTACGAAATGTCCTCACACCCCCAGAACCTTGGTGCGCTTGCATTTGCAAACTATATACGTGAACGTTCACAGGGGGACATCACTGTTGAGGTATTTCCCTGGGGACAGCTCGGTGGTGAACGTTCAATGGCAAACCAGGTTAAAAACGGAACGCTCCACATAACTGCTGTTACCGCCGATGTTCTCGGAGACTTTATTCCAGAGTTGAATATCCTTGAGCTGCCCTTCATATACCCCGATAGAACAACTGCCCATAGGGTGCTCGATGATAAAGAAGTGAAAGAAAGAATTTCAAAACTTTGCTATGCACATGGCTTTGTATTCATCGGCTATGCAGAGGCTGAGCTCAGAGACATTACGAATTCACGAAGACCCATTAAAACACCTGATGATTTGAAGGGAATGAAAATCAGAACAATCCAGGCCCCTATTTTCATTGACACCTTCAAAACCCTCGGCGCAAACCCGACCTACCTACCTTCCCAGGAAATTTACTATGCCCTGAAGCAAGGTGCGATCGATGGACAGGACAACCCCTTATCCGCTGCCGCATTTATGAAATTTTTTGAGGTCAATAAATATGCAACACTATTAAACCATATCCTGACAGTACGTCTTGTTGTGGTAAATAAAAAATACTGGGAGACACTTTCTCCCGAACAACAGAAGATTTTCATAGAAGCGGCAGAGATCCAGGCGAAGGTCAACAGGGAAGAGAGCGCAAAAGATATGGCTGAAGTCTTCATTAAGGCAAAGACTCAGCTCGTCGAAATTACAGGATTAACCGGTGCAGAACGGGATATCTTCAGAAAAGCGGTGAAGCCCCTCCTTGATAAATATAGAGGTATCTGCGGGGCGGACTGGTATGATTTTTTCATGAGTAAGATAGACCCCTATTCCGGGAAGAAATAACGTTGTAATGCAAAACCGTTCTTTGTTTAAATGTAATGGCTGCGGGTTTATAAGCTAAATCTCCACTTACAGAAACAGTCAGCCGGGTGGTCGGGCGGCGCAAAGATGCATTCCACTTTAATCCCTTTGTCGACTGCGCGGGCAAAGGATTCGAATTCCGTCTGGTGCATATCACGACAGAAAAATTCAGGCAAGCTGCTCTTTGCCCGTGCAACCTGTGTCACACATTGAGGCACCGTGATGATAACTTCGTCCTCATTTTCTTTAATCTGATAGCCCACAATCATCGTCCATGGACAATACTGCATAGCCCGGGCAAATCCTTTCAACCCTTTTTCCTTAATGTGAAACCGGTGTATAATATCTTTTGCCGATATGCCGGCAATCTTTCCCCACACTGTCTCATCGAGATGTTCCGCTGCCATGCGGTCATATTTTTCTTCCACAGAAAGGAACCAGAATCCATCGACGACCCTGTAGTGCCAGAGGAGAAATCTCAGATAGCTTTTAAGTTCCGTTGCTTCTAAATGTTCAAGTATGCCTATGTCCATAGCTACCTCTAAAATACAATTACTGGGGCTTGCGTCGCCCCCTCCACAGGCTAAGCCCGCGGAGCCTTCCCCTCATGCTCGCGGTGCTCGCTGTGTAGATTCCAGCGGGCTTGCCCGTGAAATCTACTATACTGTCATCCTCTTATCCAGCGACCTATACTGGATCGCTTCAGCGAGATGCGACTCCTCAATGTGTTCCTTTGCCTCAAGGTCGGCGATAGTGCGGGCAACCTTGAGTATTCTGTGATAGGCGCGGGGCGAGAGACCAAACTTTTCTACGGCCTTTTCGAGGAGGTTTTTTCCGCCTTCATTTAAGACACAGTATTTCTTGATTAACCGTGGAGGCATATGGCTGTTTGAATATATCTTTTTCCCCTGAAACCTTTCTCCCTGAACTTTACGCGCACCAAGCACCCTTTCCCGTATCTTCTCGGATGACTCTTCCTCCCGCTCGATAGAAAGTTCCCTTACCGTAACAGGCGGTACTTCAATGTGTATATCCATCCTGTCGAGGAGTGGACCGGAAACTCTTGACCTGTACTTGCGAATCTGCGTGCCGCTGCAACTGCATGTCCTCCGGGAATTACCCCAATAGCCGCATGGACAGGGATTCATTGCAGCGATAAGCATGAACCGTGCCGGAAATGTGATGGTATGGGTAACCCTCGAAATCGTCACATAACCATCTTCAAGGGGCTGACGCAAAGAATTGAGAACATTCCTTTTAAACTCAGGAAATTCGTCGAGGAACAGAACACCATTGTGGGCAAGGCTCACTTCACCAGGTTTCGGAACGTGACCGCCTCCTATCAGTCCTGCATCGGAGACGGTATGATGGGGTGACCTGAAAGGCCTTTCGAGTACAAGGTATCTGCTTGAATCCAAAAGACCGGCAATGCTGTGTATCTTCGTTGTTTCAATTGCTTCTTCGTAACCAGGTGGAGGGAGGATTGTGGGTATCGCCCTTGCAAGCATAGTCTTGCCTGACCCGGGTGGGCCGATCATAAGGACATTATGCCCCCCGCTCGCTGATATCTCCAGGGCACGTTTCGCCTGTGCCTGTCCTTTAATATCTGAAAAATTGAGCCTGTCGCTTATCACATGTTGATTCAATAAAAAGTCGTCACCGGCAGTGAATTCCTGAAGTTCGCATTCGCCCCTGAAATAATGGACGATATCAAGAAGATGGGTTGCTCCCTGTACTTTAACGCCTTTTACGATTGATGCCTCATTCCCGTTCTCCTGCGGCACAATCAGGTTTTTTATACCCGCCCTTTTTGCCAGCATGGCGATTGGCAAGACACCCTTAATGCTTTTCACCCTTCCGTCAAGAGAAAGTTCGCCTGCGATAAGATAACTTCTTATAGTCTCTTCTTTTATGACACCCAATGACACGAGTATACCGATGGCAATGGGAAGATCAAAGGAGGAACCTTCTTTCCTGACATCTGCAGGGGCAAGATTTATGGTAATCCTGTCGTTCGGAAATTCAAACCCTGCATTTTTTATGGCAGCCCTTACCCTCTCCTTACTCTCCTTCACAGATGTTTCAGGTAAACCCACAATATTAAAAGCAGGCAACCCGAACGATATGTCGACCTCTACGTCTATCTTTATGCCATCAATACCATAAATTGTAGCTGTGGAAATTTTTGAAATCATAGACCCCCAGTTTTCTTAGCGTTTAGCGGATAGCGTTTAACCCTTACCCACGCAATAAATATTCTCTATGCTATGTGCTCTACGCTCTACGCTATTTTTCAGACAGCTGTTTTACTATTTCCCTTACTTCCTGCGCCCTGTCTGCATTACACACAAGAATACCCTTTTTTGAAACGACGATTACAAGATCTGATACACCGATAGTACCTACTGGCAAATCTTCGCTGAATATCACACAATCTTTTGTGTCCACACGTATGACATTGCCTTTTACATAATCCCCGTTCTCGTCAAGCTCCAGAACCCTCAGAAGTGATGACCATGTTCCCACATCGTCCCAGATGAATTGTGCCGGTAACATTAAAACGTTATCCGCCTTTTCCATAAGCCCGTAATCGATGGATTTTCTCTGAAGGCTTCTATAGATACCGGCAATTTTCTCTGAATCCTTTGATGTCATGGTATTTTTAAGATTCATAAGCCCGCTGTATAACTCCGGCATATGTCTTTTTATACCCGCCATTACAGCCTTTGCCTGCCAGATAAAAATACCGCCATTCCAGTAATAATTTCCTTCATCAATATATTTTATTGCAGTTTTTCTGTCCGGTTTTTCAACATATCTGCTTACCCTGTAGCAGACATCATCTCCAATGACATTGAATGCCTCGTATGCATTTATGTAGCCATAACCGGTCTCGGGTCTCACGGGTTTTATACCGATTGCAATGAGGTGATCACCTGTTTTTGCACATTCAACTGCCCTGGAAATCGTTTTAACGAAATTATCCACATCGGGGATATACTGGTCAGCAGGTAGAACCACCATAACAGACTCTTTATCCCGTTCTAAAACAGAGAGCGCAGAATAGCCGATGCAGGGTGCCGTATCTCTTCCTTCGGGTTCAACAATGAAATTTTCATCGGGTAGCATTTTAAGCTGTTCCCGGGCCACATCAAGGTGGTGTTGGCCGAGTACAACTAATACCCTCTCAAGGGGTACTACTCTGCTTGCCCGCTCAACAGTAAGCTGTATGAGGGTCTTATCACCCATAATTTTCAGGAAGGGCTTTGGGACAGACTCTGTGCTTAAAGGCCAGAACCTTTCCCCTTTGCCGCCAGCCATGATTACGACATATACATGTTGTAATAGTTTTGAGTTTTGAGTTTTGAGTTTTGAGTTAGAAACTTTCACTTTCGGGTTTCTCATTTAGTTAATCACTGTTAATTACACATTCACATAATTACTCAATTACTCGATATACTTAATTATCTTCGGCAATACGTCCGATGCCGTTCCTTTGAAAAAGTAGTCAGAAATGGAGGAAGTAAAGGGTGTGTTCTCCGGATTTATTTCAACTATTGTTGCCCCGTTGGATTTCGATGTATAAGGTATCTCCGCCGCAGGGTACACTACTCCTGAAGTCCCGATTATGAACATTACTTTACATTTGTTTGCCGCATCGCTCGCCCTGATCATCTCAAGCATGGGGATTCCTTCGCCAAAAAACACTACATCCGGTTTTAAGGCACTGTTACACTTCTCGCACCTTGGATATGGCTGAATGCTTACTATTTCAGGTGAAAGAGGGGTTCTTTTTGAACAGCTCATGCAGATAAGCCACCTGTGATTGCCGTGGTATTCAATAACATTGCTGTTACCTGCAATATGATGCAGGCCATCGACATTTTGAGTTATAACGGCCTTTAAATACCCTTTCCTCTGTAATTCACTCAAGGCAAGATGGGCCGGGCTCGGTGAAGAATCAAGGATAACCTGTGACATCTCGCGGAGCATTACCCAGACCTTTTCCGGATTATTATTGAACGCCCTGATGTGGGCATATTCCATGGGATCGTACTTTTCCCACAGACCCTGCCCGCCCCTGAAGGCCGGGATGCCGCTGTCTACAGATATGCCAGCGCCTGTAAATGCCACCACATAACCCTTCTCTTTTATAAGGTCCGCTACTTTTTGGTAATCATCTATCATTTTTTCCCTTTGAACCGTTTAAACTGTTTAAACCGTTCAAACCGCTTAAACTGTCAGTTCGTTTTCCATCCCTTATTAATATCTTTGAAGGCAGGGATAATGCCGAAGCCGTCTGCCTTTTTGACAGCCCTCTTCACTGCTTCGCCAATAACAAAATCACTTAAAACCCCTACTCTGTTGATGTCCGCTTCCACTTCGCCTGCCGAGACAGCAAAAATCAGGTCTCCATCAAAGGTGGTATGGACGGGGATGATTGTTTTGATAAGGCCTCCCTGCGCCATCTGAGCAATTTTTGTTATGTCCCTTTTGTTAAATTTTGCATTTGTTGCAACCACGCCGAGTGTAGTGTTTACCGGGCCGAATTGTTTTTTTGTATATCCTTTTTTCAGAGTCTCAACGGTGTGGGCAAATTCAAGACTTTGTTCTGAAACTCGTGCGCCGGCAATGATCTTGCCTGTAATGTTGTCGATTATATCACCAAACGCATTTACCACAACAAGGGCTCCCACAATCAACCCGTCAGGCAAAACAATGCTGCTTGTTCCTGTGCCGCCCTTCATTGACCTGGGGACTTCAAAGAGTTTACCCAGCGCTGCGCCTACGCCTACGCCGACGCTCCCTTCTTCCACGTGTTCGCCGGCATTAATGCAGGCTTCATATCCCATTGCCGGTGTTGGTCTTGCTTTAGGGTCGCCAAAAAAGAGGTCAAATATTACAGCAGTTGGAACGATGGGTATCTTTGCGACACCTACATCAAATCCAACCCCTTTTTCTTCAAGGTATCTCATTACTCCTGAAGCGGCATCAAGACCGAAGGAACTTCCACCGCTTAAGAGGATCGCGTGAACCTGTTCCACGATATGGCTTATATTCAGGGCGTCAACCTGTCGTGTACCGGAGGCGCTCCCCCTGACGTCTAAACCACAAACCCCGCCTTTTTCACAGAGGACAACAGTACAACCGGTGTACCCTGTTAAGTCGGAAGCATGACCTACTTTTATCCCCGGGACGTCTGTAATCGCATTAAACATTTGAAAAACCTAACAGAAGGAAAATGTATTGTCAACCCTGTAAATGTTGATTTATCTTTAAAGAACCCTCATCGTTCTGCTTTTTCAGGTCCTCTTTCATCTTTACGAGCTTTTCTCTGATTCCATCATGTTTAATGGAGAGTATTTCACATGCAAGGATTGCGGCATTCTTTGAGGCATTAATACCGACCGTTGCAACAGGTATACCTTTCGGCATTGACACGATAGAGAGAAGTGCATCGATGCCGTTGAGTGAGCCGCTACCGGTGGGTACCCCGATAACCGGCAATATTGTATGAGATGCAATCACGCCAGGGAGATGCGCTGCCATCCCTGCCACAGCGATAATGACCTCAAACCCTTCTTCCTGCGCATTTTTTGCATACGTTATGGTTTTTTCGGGATTACGGTGAGCTGAAGATATATCCAGTTTAAAGGATATACCCATTTCCTTCAGGAAAGTTGTTGCATCCTTTACTACGGGAAGATCGCTGTCACTCCCCACGAGAATAAGTATTTTTGCCTTTTCCATAAAATCTCCCTGCATGCAACATTCAGCTTTTATTTAATTTACATGAAAGTCTATTTTTTTGCTACAACAATAAATAAAGTATTTTTCATAAAATACATATTTTGATATATAATTCTAAGGAAATGAAAGAGGGCGATGCTAAACCGTGCAAAATCATTGATACATTTATCGAAAAAGCCCCTCTTTTCAATGGATTGCCCGAGAAACAACTCGAAGAATTATCTCACATAGCAACAAATTCTCTTTTTAAACGTGGCGAAACAATCTTCTCTGAAGGGGATGAAGCTAACGGTTTTTACGTTTTACGATCAGGCCGGGTTAAGATTTTTAAGCTTTCCTTTGAGGGGAAAGAGCAGACCCTTCATATCATTGTGCCGGGAGAGCCTTTTGGAGAAGTACCGGTCTTCGCAGGCGAGACTTTCCCTGCCCATGCCGAGGCGTTAGAGGAAAGCAGGACAATCTTCTTTTCAAAAAAGGCCTTTATGGAATTGATTAAAAAAGATCCCTCCATTGCCCTGAATATGCTTGCCATCCTGTCACGGAGGCTGAAACAATTTACCAAGCTCGTTGAAAACCTATCCCTCAAAGAGGTGCCACAAAGGCTTGCATCGTATTTTCTTTTTGTAAGCAGCAGGGAAAATGAGGATTCCGTGGAATTAGACATGGCAAAGGGACAACTGGCAAGCATCCTTGGCACGATCCCTGAGACACTTTCACGTATTCTCAGCAAAATGGTGAATCAAGACCTTATCCGCGTTCAGGGACGCACGATAAAGCTCATTGATAAAAAGGGGCTCGAAGAGGTTGTAACCGGGGAAAAGACCCTGCTGTAAGGCGATGCACGTTTCATGGTGCACGATGGAGAAACGTTTCCGCAATCTGTTTCATTTTGGTTGTACCCGCTCCTCCTCGGTATACCGCCAGATTTCAACAACCGAGACAAAGAGGGCGAGCACAAGTGGACCCATGATGAAACCTATTAAGCCAAAAAGCTTTATTCCTCCGAGAATACTGAAGAAAATGGCGAGGATAGGCATTTTCATTTTACCCTTGATGATAAGCGGCCTCAAGATATTATCCACCATACTGATGACAAATATGCCGATGAGAATCAGGATAACAGCCTTGATATAACTACCATTTAATAAGAGGTAACCCGTTGCCGGCCCCCATATTATAAATGTCCCGAGCATGGGGACAAAAGAAGTAATGAACATTGCAAGCCCCCATAAAACCGGAGAGGGGATGCCGAGGATAGAAAAGACGATGCCTCCGATGGCCCCTTGAACAAGCGCAACGGTAACCCCACCATAAATGGTTGATATAACAATATCCTTTACCTGCTTAATGAGCTTATCACGCTCTCTTTTTCCAAAGGGCATGTAGCCGCTCAATCTGTCGAGAAATTTCGGACCATCTTCAAGGAAGAAAAAGATCGAAAAGAACATAAAAATAAAATTCAATGCGGCAGAGGCAACATTTCCCAGACCGCTCTTGATAATCCCCATAGATTCATTGCCCAGTAGAGAGATGTTACGAGAAACAGTCTTTTGAAGCTCTGCGCTGCTCATATTGAAAAAAGGCGATAGCTTATCGAGGATATTGCTGATAACCGGATGTTCGAATAGTTTCTCAACAGTATCAAAATGCCCGTTTTTTAAATGTTCAATCAAAGAGTTTAACTCCTGGGTGAGCAAGTACGATAAATATGAAAATGGCCCGAATATAACAAGCATTATCAGGAAAAGTGTTGCAAGCGATGTTAGAGGTTGCCACTTGAGGTATTTAAGAAGAAAGGCATAAACCGGATAAAAAACTATTGAAAGCACAATAGCCCATGCAATCGAGGATATAAAAGGCATTAATATCTGATAGCTTAAATACCCCAGAAGCAAAACAAGAAAAAAAAGCGCAATGGTATAAAATCTGTTTGTAACTATATAGATACCCTTTTATCCTGTTATAAAACTATTCTACAGCTAAGTATGTTGTATCTGCCGACAAGGCCTCGGGGTTTATCCCTTTTCTTTTTCGTATGCCTCTTTGCCTGCGTCGATTGCAGCAGATATGACAGTTTTTTCCTTTTCAAGCAGCTCTTTGCCTTTTTCCACTACGGTGGATGCCTTGCTTTTCACATCTTCAATGTAAACCTCTGCCTTTTGTTTAGCTTCATCGGCTAATTTTTTTATCTGTTCCCTCGTTTCCTGCCCCAATTTAGGTGCCGTTAATAATGCTATCCCTGCACCAACCACTCCTCCAAGGAAAAATGCAAGAAGTACTGAACCGGTACTGCAACCTTTTTCTTCCTGTCCCATATTTGCCTCCTTTTTCTTTAATTTTATTTTTTTGAAAAAAGTCCTTTCAACAATACTGCCGAAGCAGCCCTTATGCCGGCCCTCAAACAGGATGCGCGAAGGGTGCAGGTTGTTGTTATTTCGTTTATCGATTTACTCACCTGCTGTGCATTTTGACCGATTTCCTTTACGGAACCCGATAGTGTCTTCACATCATCCGTAACAATACCAACGTTATCAGTGATCCGTCTCACGCTTATTAAGGTCTGCTGGAGTTCTTCAAACGTAGGTTTCAATGTGTCGTCCGAGGTCTTGATAAACTGCCTTAAAGATTTTATCGTTTCTTTCAGCTCCATCAGGACATATATCAATGCACAAACCAAGGCAATGGTTGAAAGGGCAATGATACCGAGAAAAAAGTTACTCATGATGGCTCCCCCGTTCGTTTAATCCTCACTGGCTGCGTTGTCATAATCCTTTATTATACCATTAACCGGATGCATTGTGGATAATTTTCTTTTATTCCCTCGCTTTGATGAAAAACCCGAAAACGGCAATAATTGCCATCCCGATACCGGAAATGGCATACAAATACAACCCCCATGTCATATTACCAAAGATGTCCGTAAAGACCCCCCTGTTAAAAATAAAGCCCCAGTAGAAGACAAACAGATAAGAAATGATGAGTCCAAGCTTGTGTCTGCCCAAGAGCAGACATCCGGAATTAAGAAGCACAAGCAACACCACTTCCCACAACGGCACAGCAAACTCTTTGCCTGAAAAAAAACCTAAAAAAGAGACTGTCGATTCCATGGCACTGTCACCTCGTTAATAAATTTTCTCTTGATATCTTGATATATAGTATACATTACCTGTCAACTGACCTTTATTGAGAAAAGCTATGTCTTTTTCCTCAGAATCAGAGAGCCCAGTGCGCCTGCGAAGGAGACTATTGCAGACAGGATAAAAGCATTTGTGAAAGTGCCCGTCACATCCTTTATATATCCACCTATTGCCGGTCCCAACGCCTGGCCTATGCCGAAAAAGAGCGTGATAAAGCCGAGGCCTGCCGGTGCCAATCTGCCGCCTACCGCATCACCAGAGGCTGCTGCCATAATTGTGGGTATTGAGAAAGCAGCAATGCCAAACACCACTGCAGAAATATAAAAACCTGTGTAATCCTTCCAGAAGGCAAAGATGATGTATGAGAGCGTGAGGGTGAGATATGCAATCATGGAGCCGTACCTCCTGCCGAGCACATCTGATATCCAGCCATAAATAACGCCGCAAAAGATACTGAAAACGCCGAGCACAGCAAATATCCTTCCTGCGGCAACAGGAGCTACGCCCATTTCTTTTGTAAGGTATGCGACAAAAAATGTGAGGTAAATGATATAGGAAAACCCGTACATGAAATAAACACAGCCAAGCTTCCATATCTCCGGTTCTACCACTACATCCTTGAATGCAGAAAACAGGGTAACCTTTGGTCCGCCTTTTTGTTCCTCTTCTCCACCATAAATAGATAGACCTTTTTCTTTCGGGTTATTTCTTAAAAACGCATAACAGACGAATGCAAGAATAAATACAGTAATTCCCAGCAAGAACCATGCATATCTCCATCCTTCCTTCCCGAAGGCCGATATGACAGGCGGGAGAACGATCCCTGAAAAAAAGAGTCCGGTTCCTATACCACCAGAAACTATGCCCGTTGCAAGACCTCTTTTTTTCATAACAAACCAGGCAGCAGGGAGCGCCATAATGGGAACATAGCTCCCTCCGTTTCCTGTTCCTGTGATGAGTCTCATAAAAAATGCGTAAATGAAAGAATTTGAAAACCCTGTAAGAAAAAGACTTACACCTATTACAAGAAGAGATATGAAGACAACCCTCCTTATCCCGAAACGGGCTGCAAGAAACCCTCCGATGATGGCGAGGCAGAGATACCCTATAAAGTTACCCGTTGCAATAGAGCCTAACTGTGTATAACTCAGCGTCAAACCATCCTTCATAGACGGCAATATTACAGAATATGACATCCTCCCGAAGCCATGGGCAAGGATTGTAACAAGTGCCCCTGTAAATGCAATACCCCATGCGTAATGTAACTTTTTCATATACCCCTCCTTTTTTCAATAACCAATCATCAATCTTTCAAATTACACCTGTCTGCCTCGTCCAAGGCATAGGCAGAAAAGTCCGGATATTGTTATCCGGTTATTGGTTATTGCCGCTTCCTTTTTTCATGTTACTTTTGACATTATCTCATTGTTATATTTCATGTGCATATTGTCAACAGTTTTAAGCATTCACAGAAAGTGTTTTTGTTCAGCTTTTACCTTGAACCCTTTTATGTTATAAACATTGTCATGGATTACCCCAGGATACGGTATATTGAGGCATTACCCATAAGACAGGAAGGCAGGGAAATGATATTGCTCAGGGACACTGAGGGGATCATGGAAAACTCTCTTGTTGTGTCGAAGGACGCTTTGTTTCTTCTTTCTTTAATGGACGGGACAAGGTCATTAAGAGATATTCAGGCAGAATACATGAGGACACTCGGAAACCTCATTTATATTGAACATATCCAGAATTTTATGGAAACATTGGATGCACATTATCTTTTATTCAACGACAACTTCAAAAACCACCTCATGCAGTTAAGGGAAGAATATGGAAATGAACCCGTAAGAAAGGCATGCCTGGCGGGTAAGAGTTATGCATCAAATAAGATTGAATTTCTTGCGTTTCTCGATGAAATGTTCAAGAAAATAGGGGAGTCGTCAGTCAATATAACCGGCATCCTCGCCCCCCATATTGATTACGCAAGGGGAATGGAAGTGTATCAGGAAACTTACCGGTATTTAAAAAATACGGATAAGACCCTCATAATCATACTGGGCACCTGTCACCACCACATGGAAAAAATATGGAGCATATCAGCTAAAGATTTTTCAACACCTCTCGATGTGATCCCCGGTTCAAGAGATTTGATCCGACGTATAAAAGAAAATACAATCCTGCGACAATACATTGATGAATGGCCCCACAGAAATGAGCACTCCATAGAATTACAGTTGCCTCTCCTGCAATTTGTTATGCAGAAAGACATTGAGATTCTCCCTATCCTTACAGGTTCAATGCACGAATATATTGCCGGCGAAAAAGATTTACCGGATCAGGAAATAGAAGATATTATCGGGAATTTTAAAGATATGCTTGCTCAGCATGGAAAACCTTATATTATCATATCAGGCGCTGATCTTGCACATATTGGCGCCCAGTTTGGCGATACGTTTCCACTCAATTCATTCACACTCAGCGAATCGAAGTCAAAAGACGAAGAAATCCTTGAAGACATAAAAAACATTGATGCTGATACCTTTATCAAAACGATACAAAATGAGAAGGACAGGAGAAGGATATGCGGCTTAACGCCCATTTATTTCCAGCTAAGACTGCTGAATGACTCCCTTTGCCGGATTGTAAGTTATAAACAGTGGACTGATGGCCAATCATCAGTAAGCTTTGCAGGGGGGATTTTTTACAGATAGTAATTTATCCGGATGCTTCCTTGAACCAACATCAAGCATTCAGGATTGTGACCGGGCGATTACAATTTTTTTAAAAATTATGCTTGACAAAGCTTTATCTTTTGCCTAAATATTGTATACAAGGGGATTATGAAAGAAGCGAGGAGAATTATTTTTTTTGTGTAATCTATCAAAATTCCCCCCATTTTCTCTTCAGAAAAAATCAAAGTTTGCAGTATCAAAATATACGCGTATAGCGTGATGTCAGGGGGAATTTTATGCCCGAAGTTATTGAAGTGATCTTCGAGAAGTATCAACGTAAGCCGGATCAACTCATACCGATTCTTCAGAATGTTCAGAGGGAATTTGGCTACATCACTCCTGAATCAGTAAAACACATCTCCAGATACCTCCGTATTTCTGAAAACCAGATTTTTGGTGTCTCCTCCTTTTATGCCCAGTTTCGTTTCACTGCTCCGGGGCGCCATTCCGTAAGGGTATGTCTCGGAACAGCCTGTCATGTGAGAGGGGGTGCCACTTTGCTTGAAATGCTGGAGCGTGAATTGGAGATCGTTTGCGGGGAAACCACCCCGGACAGACGTTTCGACCTGGAGCGGGTTGCATGTCTTGGATGCTGCGCATTATCTCCTGTTGTTCAAATTGATGCCGATATATACAGCAGAATGACCGTAAACAAATTATCGGAGCTATTAAAACAATATGAATAAACTAAAAAAGAAAATCACATCGGCAAAGAAGAAATGGGAAGGGATAGAGAACAATAAAGAGCCCATCGTCTATATTGGCGCTGCATCCTGCGGGAGGGCTGCCGGGGCGCTTGAGCTGATATCGGAGACTGAAAAGTTCATAAAAGAAAATAACATTTCTGCAAGGGTGATTCAGGTCGGGTGTATAGGCCCCTGCTACCTCGAGCCCCTTGTGGATATCAAGATGCCGGGACAACCGAGGGTGAGCTACTCCAACGTGAATGTCAGAACGCTCAATAACATCTTGAAATCTCAATTGCTCGAAGGGGTTCCCTTTACAAAGGCCGCTATTGGTAATTTCGGGAGCAGCGCCTTCAACGGTATACCTCCCTTTTATGAACTCCCCATGTTGAAACCCCAGGTGAGGATCGTACTCAGAAACTGCGGTCTTATTGACCCTGAGGATATTGACCAGTATCTTGCCATGGAAGGCTATCAGGGTTTGATGAATGCCTTAGAGATGTCCCCTGAGGATGTTATAGGTGTTGTCCGCCAGGCTGGCATCCGGGGCAGGGGAGGCGCAGGATTCCCGACCTTTAAAAAATGGACTGTCTGCAGGAATACACCCGGTGAGCAAAAATATCTGATCTGCAATGCCGACGAAGGCGACCCCGGTGCGTTCATGAACAGGTCACTCATCGAGTCTGACACCCATGCGGTGCTTGAAGGCATGATGATTGCCGGATATGCCATAGGGGCAAGCAAAGGCATTGTCTATATCAGGGCCGAATATCCCCTTGCTATAGAGAGATTGAAGACTGCCATAAAACAGATGAAGGAATACGGACTCCTCGGAAAAAATATTCTCGGGTCAACATTCAATTTTGATATAACGATAAAAGAGGGGGCAGGCGCCTTTGTATGTGGCGAAGAGACAGCCCTTATCGCATCCATTGAAGGCAAGAGGGGTATGCCCCGTTCACGTCCGCCGTTTCCGGCTATATCGGGTCTTTTCGGATGCCCCACAATCATCAACAATGTGGAAACGCTCGGAACGCTCCCCAACATCCTGCGGAACGGCGCCGAGTGGTACAACAGATTCGGCAAGGAAGGAAACAGGGGGACCAAGACATTCTCATTAGTCGGAAAGATACGCCGCACTGGTCTTATTGAAGTCCAGCTCGGCACAACGTTGAGGGAGATCATATTTGATATCGGCGGAGGTGTGCAGAAACCTTTTAAGGCGATACAGACAGGAGGGCCCTCCGGCGGATGCCTGTCTGAAGAATTCCTCGACCTTGCCGTAGACTATGAATCGCTTGCATCGGCAGGCTCGATTATGGGTTCCGGCGGCCTCATCATCATGGACGAAGATACCTGTGTCGTTGATGTAGCGAAATATTTCCTCGATTTTACACAGAAGGAATCATGCGGCAAATGCATACCGTGCCGTGTGGGAACGAGGCATATGGTGGAGATATTGGAGAGGATAACCCACGGTGAAGGTGTTCCTGAAGACCTGCTAACATTAAGGACACTGGGCGACACGATCAAAAAAGGTTCGCTCTGCGGCCTTGGTCAGACAGCCCCTAATCCGGTTCTTACGACGCTCAGGTATTTCAGGAATGAATATCTGGAACACATCAAGGATGGCCTATGCAGGGCTGTTGTCTGTAAAGACCTTATCGAGTACCGTGTGATAAAAGAGAAATGCACAGGGTGTCAATCCTGTGTGAAGGCTTGTCCCACAGGGGCAATATCGGGACCGAGATCAGAACCGCACAATCTTGATAAGACAAAATGTATCAAGTGCCGTTCCTGCTATGAAATCTGCCGTTTTGAAGCCATTGCCGGCGATGCTATCGTTATTAGGACTGCGGAGAAGAGATCATGACAAAAGAAAAGACAATCCAAATCACAATCGACAACAAAAAGGTAGATGCCCGGCCGAATCAGACCATATTGCAGGCCGCACGGGAACATCAGATCTATATTCCCTCTTTGTGTGCCATGGAACATTTATCTTCCTACGGCGCGTGCCGTCTTTGTGTGGTAGAGGTGGACGGTTTAAGGGGCTTCCCTACATCATGCACCACACCTGTTGAAGAGGGGATGGTTATCCGCACTGACACTGCTGAAGTGAAGAGCCTGCGGCAGGAAGTGCTTAAACTGCTCCTGAGCGAACACCCGGCAAGCTGTCTCTTCTGTACCGAACAGGATGAATGTAAACAGTATATGGGGACAATACGCAAAGTGGGTGCAACGACAGGGTGCCGATACTGTCCCAACGATCATCGTTGCGAACTTCAGCAGATTGCAGAGAATATCGGTTTGACGGAGACTTCATATCCCGTCTATTACCGCAATTTTCCTGTTGAAAAATATGACCCCTTCTATGACCGTGATTATAACCTCTGCATCCTGTGCGGGCGTTGTGTCCGTGTCTGCAACAACGTACGTCTCAACGGCACACTGAGCTTCAAGCAGCGCGGAAGGGTGACCACCATAGGCCCTGCCTTTGATCGCTCCCATATTGATGCCGGGTGCGAGTTCTGCGGCGCCTGCGTTACGGCATGCCCCACAGGGGCTTTAAGCGTAAAGGTAAGCAAATGGTACGGAAAGCCGGAAGGACAGGTCGCAACGACCTGCAATTATTGCTCTGCAGGGTGCAGGTTAATCCTCCAGACGACGAAAACCGATGTCATAGATGCCCTGCCAGATTACGATTCGGCAGTGGAGCACGGTATTATCTGTGTAAAAGGGAGGTTTGGAATCACTGAATATGTTCACAGTCCACTCCGCTATGGCACACCCAAAGAAATGACGTCAGCAGGATACAATGATATATCCTGGGAAGAGGCTATCGCAAAAGCTGCCGGGAAATTATCAGGTCTGAAACCCGATGATTGCCTGATTGTGGTTTCACCGCAACTCCTGAATGAGGATCTTTTTATAGCGCAGCAGTTTATAAGGCAGGTCACAGGCTCTGAAGAAGTAGCATCATCCTTTATCTTTGACCTTGATGGAGATGCTGCATCTTTCATAAATCTGGCCCTTGCCTCTGAGCCCTTTGAAACAATTGAAAAGGCGCAGGGCATCCTGGCCGTTGGTTTTGATTCTACCTATGGCTATTCCCCTATCGGGGTAAAGGCCAAACAGGCCGCCCAGGCAGGAGCCTCTCTAATGAGTCTCAATTCCTTTGAATCCAACCTTGATCTTCTCTCAGGGATGGCCTTTGTTGTAGATTCATCGAGATGGGCCGATGTGTTAGACCTCACGATGAGCCGCATGTCAAAAGGTAAGGCGGAGAAACGTTTTGCCGACCTTATGGAGATGTGGGGGAGTGACATTGATAAGACATGCGAAACATTCTCCCGTTCATCACATAATGTACTGATTGTGGGACCAGGGATCATCGATTCACCTGACAGGGGAAAGATTCTGAGAAGCATTGAAAGAATGAAAAATGAGTACTCATGGAAGGTTGTCGTTGCCCATCAATATACAAACCTCGCAGGGATGTTTGCAATGGGCGCCTGTCCGGGCATTAAACCGGGCGAAATGATTAAAGAGGCTTCAGCAGACAAGGCCGTAGTTATCAAGGCTGAACTGATACATATTGACCTCAGGAAAAAACGGAAACTCATTTACCTTATTGGCGATGCTTCTTTTGATTCCCTTCCTGAATGCGAGTTCCTCATTTACCAGAACGCACTGCCTCCACAATGTTCCCGTCAACCTGATTTAATACTCCCGGTGAGTCTTTTCACCGAGGCATCGGGGACGGTTATCAGTGCTGAAGGAAGGGTTTTGCAGGTGAAAGAGGCGGTAGCACCGTACATGGATTCAAAGCCTGACTGGTGGATATTGAAGAGTATTGCCGAAAAGATGAGCAAGGGAAAGATGAAGTTCAATGATGTGTCTTCAATCCAGGGGGAGATTAAAAAAATAATAAAAGGGTTCCCCGCCGTGAAAAAGCGGATTGAATTCAAGCAAATTGAGGTAAAGGGCAATGTTAAGACCCACGGGAAGGGGAAACCTGCAGCATGGAAAAGTAGTTACAGGGGCATACCCCTCGGGGAGGTTGTATCGGGAATAAAGGTCATAGAGTTAAATAGCACGCACAGTGTGCGAGAGAGGGTGGCCGGGTACCCCGCTTGCGGGTGTCCCAGTGATGCCGTGATGCGTGATCGGTGACGCGTGACAGGTAAATATGACGTAAGCCTTTAGCACGCACAGCGTGCGAGAGGGGAAGTCTCTTCGGGCTTTGCTCGAAGAGGGGGCGACGTGAGCCCCAGTGATTGAAGGGAGGGTAAGATGAACAAGATTATTGAACGTAAAATGATTGTTCCCAATATGCACCTTCTCACCCTTGAGGCGCCTGATATAGCTTCCAAGGTGAAACCGGGGCAGTTTGTCATTGTCCGGGCAAATGATGAGGGTGAGCGTATCCCCTTGTCTGTTGCTGACTGGGACGAAGAAAAGGGCACGGTTACCATTATCTTCATGGAGGTGGGTGCATCAACGGGCGCCCTCGCCTGCCTTGCTGCGGGGGATTCTGTGGCAACATGCGTTGGTCCGCTGGGAAATGAAACAGAGATAGGTAACTTCGGCACGGTCATGTGTGTAGGGGGTTGCTACGGCATCGGAAGCCTCTATCCTGTTGTAAAGGCGCTGAAAAAGGCCGGGAACAGGGTCATCATGGTCTTCGAGGCCAGGAGCAATTATCTCATTTACTGGGTTGATAAATATATCAAATTGGCTGATAAGATTTTCAATGTTACGCGGGATGGAAGCCTTGGTTTGAAGGGGCACATAAGCCGTCTGCCGGACATCATCAACGGCCTGCCCAACCCTCCCGACAGGGTCATCGTAAACGGGTGTACCTTTCTCATGGCCCGCACATCGGAGATGACAAGGGACCCTAGCATCCCGACGGTTGTGAATCTTAACCCTATAATGATTGATGGTACAGGGATGTGCGGCGTCTGTCGTGTCACAATAAACGGGAAAATGAAGTTTGCATGTGTCGATGGTCCTGAATTTAGCGGTCATGAAGTGGATTGGAAGGAATTTCTCTCTCGCAGAAAGGCTTATCTCGAGGAAGAAGTGCTCTTTTTCAGGCGCAGTGAACCAAAACAGGCAGTCCATAAAGAGGGGAAGTGTCAAGCATGAATCCTGAAAAAACTGAAAAAACATCAAAAATCGATTTGAACCGTAATGATATGCCGAGACAGTCTCCTGAAATTCGGCGTCATAATTTCAACGAAGTGGCCCTCGGCTACACGGAGGAAATTGCCGTTAAAGAAGCAAAGCGGTGCTTGCAATGCAAGAAGCCGAAGTGTAAAACGGGCTGTCCCGTGGAGATCGATATTCCTGATTTTATTTCCTGCATTGTGAAAGGAGATTTTTCATCAGGGATTAAGAAGCTTAAAGAGAAGAACTGTCTCCCCGCTGTCTGCGGAAGGGTCTGCCCTCAGGAGGCACAGTGTGAATCGCAGTGTATCCTTGCGAATAAAAAGGGAGAGGTGGCCATCGGAAGACTGGAGAGGTTCCTTGCCGACTGGGAAGCAAAGGAGGGGAAGGTTGATATACCCACCAAGGCAAAGCCCACCGGTAAAAAGATTGCTATTGTCGGTTCCGGCCCTGCAGGGGTTACCGTAGCAGGCGACCTGATACTTCTCGGCCATGAAGTGACCATATTTGAGGCGCTCCATAAGGCGGGAGGGGTTCTCGTTTACGGAATTCCCGAATTTCGTCTTCCCAAGGCAATCGTTGCCAGAGAAGTTGACTATATAAGGCAACTGGGCGCAAAGGTGATAACAGACTATGTTGTCGGCAAGACGCGTTCGATAGACGAATTATTGAAGGAATTTGATGCCGTGTTTGTCGGCACAGGTGCGGGACTTCCATGGTTTATGGATATACCGGGGGAGAATTTGAATGGTGTCTATTCGGCGAATGAGTACCTTACCCGTATGAACCTTATGAGGGGATACCAGTTTCCCATGTCATCCACCCCGGTAAAGAAGCATGTCAGGGTGGCCGTTGTCGGGGGCGGCAATGTTGCCATGGACTCTGCACGGACAGCGCTCCGCATGGGCGCAGATGAGTCAAGGATTATTTACAGGCGGTCTCATGCAGAACTGCCTGCCAGGCTTGAAGAGAGTGAGAACGCCGAGGAAGAAGGTGTAATCTTCAACATGCTTACCCTGCCGGTTAGATACATCGGTGATGAAAACGGCTGGCTCAAAGAGATTGAGTGTCTCAAAATGGAACTGGGAGAGCCTGACGCATCAGGGAGGAGGCGGCCCATCGAGATACCGAATTCGAATTTTCGTATGGAGATGGATGCAGTAGTCTGCGCCATCGGAAACAGCCCGAACCCGCTGGTACCGTCCACTACACCAGGTCTCCAGACAACACGTCGCGGGACGCTTGTGGCCGATCAGGAGACAGGAAAGACTACGAAAGAGCGTGTCTGGGCAGGCGGGGATATTGTGACAGGTGCAGCGACAGTTATCCTTGCCATGGGTGCGGGGAGAAAGGCGGCCCGCTCAATCCACGAATACCTCGAAACCGGGAAGTGGTAAGGGGAGAACCAATTTAGAATTAAGAATTTTCTCAATCGGTACCTTACCGAAAAAGAAATTGAAGAGCAATAGCCGATAACTAATATCCACATTCCAAAGTAATTAACATGCTGATAGTGTTTGTATTTGGACATTGGCCATTGGAATTTGCAGTTCTGTCTGGTTATTTGAAATTGGTTATTGAAATTTGTTTGTAAATTGTACATATTATCACAAGCATAAATTATCAATACACAGGTGTTGTTGACAAAAGGTCTTTATTCGTTTAACATAACAATATCTCATAGGTTATTTGAATTTACATGGAACGGGCAAAGGTAGAAAAAGAAAGCGTGTATTTTCCTCACGGGGACTCCCGCGAAATTACCGTCAATCGCAGCAAGTGCAGGAAATGTTCTTATTGTATCCAGATATGTCCTGCAAAGGCTATCCAGCTGGGAAAAGAGAGCATAAAAATTCTCCCGGAACGTTGTATCCTCTGTGGAAGCTGCATCACATCCTGCCCACAACAAGCCCTCGATTATAAAAGTGCCCTTGACAAGGTAAGGGGGCTTCTGGCAACTAACGAAAAAACCATAGCCTGCCTTGACCCAGCCTTCCCGGTGGTTCTCGATGTCGGAACCCCCAGGCAACTGGTAACAGCCTTGAAAAATGCAGGATTTACCGAGGTGTGGGAAGGGGCCTTTGGTGCCGAACTGGTAAGCCAGGCATATAGAAAGCTCCTCACCGACAATATTGACAGACCCTTAATATCATCGTTCTGCCCGGTTATTGTTACTTACATACAGAAATACCTCCCCCAGCTTATCCCAAATATTGCGCCCATTGTATCACCGATGATTGCTATCGGAAGGATTGCCCGTGAAATAAAGGGCCCGGACTGGAAGGTCATCTATATAACACCCTGTTTGGCGCAGATGAGAGAGATGGTGACCCCTGAAGCTGCCGGTGCTATCGATGATGTGATTACATTCCGCGATGTGCGACAATTGCTTGATGGCGGAGGGATAAACAGCGCTGACCTGGCGGAGACAGATTTTGATGGTCCTAAGCCATTTCTTGGAAGAGTTATATCCGTCATAGGCGGGTTATACCGGAGTACCGGTGCACTCTTTGATATATTGATGGATGAAATCAGCGTAACCTATGGGCACAAAAGGGTTATAGGGGCGCTCAACCAGCTGGCATCAGGACACATACAGCCCAAGTTTCTCGATTTTGTGTATTGTTTCGGTTGTGTAGACGGTCCTTTTGCGGACCGTGAATTGTCTGTCCTCGGCCGCAGGCAGCTTGTAGTCCGTTATGCGAAGGATGAAATGAGCCGTCAGGATGTTTCAAAGGTTACTGCTGAATTGGACCGTTTTGAACATGTTGATCTGCACCGTGACTTTTCCAGTATGGAGGAGAAACTCCCCACTCCCACAGAAGAAGAAATTAGGGCGATCCTGAAAAGGATTGGCAAACTCCCCCCGAATCATAACATGGATTGTCGGGCTTGTGGTTATCCGACATGTAGGGATAAGGCTATTGCCGTTGCCCAGGGAATAGCAGAGGCTGAATACTGCCTCCCCTATCTGCTTGAACAGAGCAAAAAAATCTACCAGCAGCTCAAAAAATCGCATAGTCAGTTACAAATCTCACACCAGGAGCTTGAGCAGGCACAGGCACACCTCCTTAGGACAGAAAAGCTTGCATCCCTTGGCCAGCTCTCTGCAGGCGTTGCCCATGAGATTAATAACCCTCTTGGAACAATCATGATATATGCCCATCTTCTCCTGAAGGGCCTTGATAAAGAGGACCCCAGGAGAGAGGATTTAGAATTGATCATCAGCGAAGCGAACAGGGCTAAAGAGATCGTTCAGGGTCTTTTAAGCTTTGCCCGTGAGACAAAACTTCGTCAGGGCCAGATGAATGTAAATGATTTGCTCGAAGATGTGCTTGGCCTTATTGTCAATCAATCACTGTTTCACAATATTAAAATGGAAAAATCCTTTGCCCAGGACATGCCGACCATCATTGCTGATGAAACGAAACTGAAACAGGTTTTTCTCAATATTATCTTAAATGCAGCACAAGCCATGGAAGGAAATGGAAAATTGACAATCAGCACAATAATTGATAAAAAACGGATTAAGATTAAGATTCAGGATACTGGTCCCGGTATTCCCCCGGAGATTATGGGCAAACTTTTTTCCCCATTTTTTACGACAAAGGAGAAAGGGACGGGCCTTGGACTTGCAATTTCATATGGTATTGTCGAACGTCATGGCGGTAAGATTGACGTAAACTCAGAGTTGGGCAAAGGAAGTACTTTTACTATTTCTTTACCAATCTCTACCGATGAGGAAGGGGCAAAGGAAGAAACACATCTAAATAGATTATCGTTTCAAAATAAAATTACAGGGAGAAGGAACTATGGGCAAAAAAACTAAAATCTTACTTGTTGACAACGATGTAGATTTTATCGACCTCAACAAGGCAGTCCTCGAAAACAGTGGATTTGAGGTAGCCGTTGCATTTGCTGGCCGGGAAGTAATGGACAAGGTCAAATTTGAGCAGCCGGATTTAATTGTCCTTGACCTTATGATGGAAAAGCATGATACGGGTTTTGGTGTTGCAAAGGCGTTGAAGGCAGACCCGGTTTACAGAGACATACCGATTTTGATGCTTACTGCAGTGTTGGGTGAAACCGGTATGGATTTTAATCAGGACCTCGATGGTTACTGGATGAAGACGGATTCTTTTGCAAACAAGCCGCTGTCGCCTGAAGAGTTGATAAAGAGAATCAATGAACTGCTGGCCAGGAATAAATCGGCTTAATCGGTTCGAACGGCTTAATCGGCTTGAACAATTAAAATTTTAACCGAGGGTCTGAATTGAGTGAAACGATACATATTTTAGTTGTTGATGACGAGAAGGGTATCCGTGAGGGGTGCCGCCGGATTCTTATCAGTGAAGGCTACTCGGTAGATGTGGGCAGCAACGGCAAGGAAGGTCTTGAATTAGCAAAGGCAAAACAGTATGACCTTTTGCTTGTGGATCTGATGATGCCTATAATGGGTGGCATTGAGTTGATGGGACAGGTAAGACAACTCGATCCCGAAATCATTATGATCGTTGTAACGGGTTTTGCCACAATTGAAACAGCAGTTGATGCAATGAGGCATGGCGCTTATGACTATGTCCCCAAACCCTTTACCCCGGACCAGTTGCTTGCAGTAGTAAACCGTGGTCTGGAAAAACGCAGATTAAGTCAACAGGCGCGACGGCTTATGGAGGAGAGGGACCAGAAACTCCTCGAAGTGGCAAACGAAAAGTCAAAACTCCATACGATTGTGAGTTCTATAGCCGACGGAATCCTTGTCATCAACAGAGAACATCAGCTTGTATTGTGGAACCCTGCAGCTATAAAGATGTTAAACTTCAGCGGGCAATCAGAGGCAGGGAAAGAAATAAGCAAAATCATCCCCGAGAAGGATCTGATTAAGATTATTGACAAAGGTTTCAGCCCTGAATCATCCCAGTACACTACCATCTCTGAAGAGATTGTACTGCCTCCCCCCGGCAAGAAGACAATAATGGTAAATGTCTCCAAGGTGAGGGATGAAACAGGCAAAGACCTCGGTGTTGTGAGCACATTAAGTGATATTACGGTCCTCAAAGAGATAAACGAAATCAAATCCCAGTTTGTTGCCATGGTAACCCATGAATTGCGGGCCCCTCTTTCAGCCATTGAGGGTTATCTTTCTGCCTATCTTACAGGTGCGGCCGGGAGTGACCCCAAGATGTACCAGCAGATGATGGAACGTGCAAAACAACGGGCGCACTCACTGCTTGATCTGGTAAATGACCTTCTCCAATACAGCAGGTTGGAGTCGAAAAGTGTAGCAAGGAAAAAAGAACTCCTTGATATTTCAGACATCATTACCGGTACTGTTGAGTTGTTGAAAGGCCAGGGGGCAGCAAAGGATATTCGATTTGAGGTTAATATCCCGGGGCCGCTCCCTCTTACTGAGGCAGACAGGGCAGAAATTGAGCAACTCTTCACTAATCTTGTTTCAAATGCGATTAAATACAATGTGAAAAATGGCAAGGTGGTTGTTAATGCTCAGTCTGATAGCCATTTTTTGAACATCACTGTGGCTGATACAGGGATCGGGATTGATGAGGAGAGCCTGCCCTGTGTATTTGATGAGTTTTACAGGGTATGCGGACCGGAAACGAGATATGTGACAGGAACGGGACTTGGTTTATCCATTGTAAAAAAGATTGTGGAATCACATTTCGGTCACATAAAAGTTGACAGCAAGCCGGGCAAAGGCACCACCTTTACGGTCATGTTGCCGATTAAACAGGATAAAAATAAATGAATTCCGGGATACCGGAATCCCTAAATTTAATAAAAGGAGATATCATGGCAAAAGAACCAAAAATGAATGAAATCGTTGAAAAACGGCAGTTAGCACCTTCAGTCACACTTTTTAAGCTCTATGTACCCGATATTGCGAAAAAGGCCAAACCCGGGCAGTTTGTGGTGTTGAGGGTCGATGATTATGCAGAAAGAATACCGCTCACCATCGCTGATTTCAACCGGGAAGAAGGTCTGGTTACGGTTATTTTTCAGGTAGTGGGAACGTCAACACAAAAAATGGACAAGTTTGAACAGGGTCAGACGGTTCTGGATGTGGTGGGACCACTCGGAAAACCCAGTCACATCGAAAAGTTCGGGACAGTTATTTGTGTCGGCGGCGGCGTTGGTGTTGCCCCTGTGTATCCCATTGCAAAGGCCCTCTATGAAAAAGGAAATGAGGTTATTAACATTATCGGTGCGCGTACAAAAGAGATGTTGATCCTCGAAGAAGAGATGAAGGCGATAAGCAGTGAATTGTTTGTGACCACAGACGATGGAACATATGGCCATCATGGCTTTGTTACAGATGTGCTGAAAAAGCTCATCGCAGAAAAGAAAAAAATCGACCTCGTTATCGGGATTGGGCCGGTAATCATGATGAAAGCTGTCGTGGAAGTGACCCGCCCCCACAACATACATACAGTGGTAAGCCTTAACACAATCATGGTTGATGGCACTGGCATGTGCGGTTGCTGCCGTGCCACCGTTGGCGGAGAAACCAAGTTTGTTTGTGTCGATGGTCCTGAATTTGACGGCCATAAAGTTGAATTCAACGAGTTGATACTCCGTGGAAAAATGTATAACAGGGAAGAACGCCGTGCCATGTGGGATCACAAGTGCAAACTCGAAGCCAAGGAAAAGGCGCTGAAGAAATCGAAGATTCGTGAGCCCATGCCTGAGCAGAATCCCAAGGTGAGAATGCAGAACTTTAATGAAGTTGCCCTCGGTTATGCCAGAGAAAATGCCCTCCGTGAAGCTGCGCGTTGCCTGAACTGCAAGAATATGCCTTGTGTGGAAGGCTGTCCTGTGAATGTGCAGATCCCTCAGTTTATCAAGAAGATTAAAGAAGGCGATTTTATGGGCGCTATCCATACCATTAAAGAGACAAACAGTCTGCCGGCTGTGTGTGGTCGTGTATGCCCCCAGGAAACACAGTGTGAAGAGAAATGTGTTCTCGGTAAAAAAGGTCAGCCTATTGCAATAGGTCGTCTCGAGCGCTTTGCCGCTGATTATGAACTGAATCAGGGCGATGTCCGTGCCCCGGAGATTCCAAAACCGACGGGCAGGAAAGTAGCCGTTGTCGGTGCAGGCCCTGCCGGATTGACTGTGGCCGGAGAGCTTGCGAAAAAAGGCCATGAAGTGACCATCTTTGAGGCGCTCCATAAGGCGGGAGGGGTTCTCGTTTACGGAATTCCCGAATTTCGTCTCCCGAAAGCGATAGTACAGAGGGAAGTGGACTATGTAGGAAAGCTCGGCGCTAAAATAAAAGTGGATACGATTATCGGCCAGACAACGACGGTGGACGAACTTTTTGCACAGGGTTATGATGCCATATTTGTCGGCACCGGTGCAGGGTTGCCCTACTTTATGGATGTCCCGGGTGAGAACCTGAATGGTGTCTATTCCGCCAACGAATTTCTCACCCGTGCAAACCTGATGAAGGCATACCTTTTCCCGGAATATGATACGCCGGTCAGGGTAGGGAACAAGGTAGCCGTTATTGGTGGCGGTAATGTGGCCATGGATGGAGCGAGGGTTTCAAAGAGAATGGGCGCTGATAATGTCTATCTCATATATCGCCGTTCCCGTACAGAAATGCCTGCCAGGGCAGAAGAGGCCCACCATGCAGAGGAAGAAGATATCGATTTCAGGCTCCTTACAGCACCCATCAGGGTTATCGGTGACGAGAACGGATGGGTCAATGGAATAGAATGTGTAAAGATGGAACTTGGTGAACCCGATGCGTCGGGCAGGAGAAGACCGGTTGAGATTAAAGGTTCCAACCATATCATAGATGTTGATGTCGTAATCGTTGCTATCGGTCAGGGGCCCAATCCCATATTAACATCCACAACAGAAGGGCTGAAATTGCGTAAGTCCGGCAATATCGAAGCTGATACAGAAACAGGCAAGACCAGCAGGAAAGGCGTATTTGCAGGTGGTGACATTGTGACAGGCGCTGCAACAGTCATCCTCGCAATGGGTGCTGGCAGAAAAGCCGCTGCAGCGATGGATGAATACTTAAAGACAGGTCAGTGGTAATGTAGTGGCAGCAGGTTTGAAGCTACGTTAGAAAGAACCAAAAAAAGGGGGGGGGAGTTGCCTCCCCCCTTTTTTTTTATTATGTGTTATCTGATTACTTTCTTGCCGGTGCTGACTCTTCTGCCGCACCCTTTACATCCGGAGTTCCCGGTTTTGCAGCCTTACCAGGCGTAGTCCTTGCCGGTGCTGACTCTTCTGTTGCACCCTTTACAGCAGGAGTTCCTTTCGGTGCAGCCTTACCAGGCGTAGTCCTTGCCGGTGCTGACTCTTCTGCCGGTCCTGTAACATCCGCTGGTTTCTGGACTTGTTTTGGTTTTTTGACTTTTTTAGGTTTTGCCTTTTTTTCAACTGTTCCAGCCGCAGCCGTTGCCGGCGCATTCTCTTCCGGCGCACCCTTTACATCCGGAGTTCCCGGTTTTGCAGCCTTACCAGGCGTAGTCCTTGCCGGTGCTGACTCTTCTGTTGCACCCTTTACAGCAGGAGTTCCTTTCGGTGCAGCCTTACCAGTTTCGGTGCAGCCTTACCAGGCGTAGTCCTTGCCGGTGCATTCTCTTCCGGCGCACCCTTTATCTGTGCAAACACTGTGGAGACAAATGCAACACTGATTAGTAACACAAATGCAAACATTAAAACTTTTTTCATAACCCTACCTCCTCCTCATGATATGTATAATTTCCTTAATACACTATAGATGCATATAACACGAACTTTTTTATATTGTCAAGATAGAAGTTGACTGTTTCATCTTACAATTAAAAAATAAAATGGAAAAGGAAATGGCAAAAATCCATTTATTCAAGTTTTCCTTGCAAAAAATAATATATTGTATAATTATGAGTACTGTATCTAAACTACATTAAACCCTGTTTAGGCAGGGGGAGGGGGCGACCCCACTACGGGGACAGGCGCAAGCCCCGTAAAATAAGGAGGATGTATGAAAAGAGTGTTGAAAACGGTGTGCGCGGTTGTGCTGAGCATGGGGGTTTTGTGCCTGCCCGCTTTTGCACAGTCTGACAAAGCGGAGAGCGTATCAGCTCAGGATATGCTAATTAAGAGCGAAGTCGAAACAGCGGTAAGCATGCTTCAGGCTGTTTTTCTGAAATATCAGAAGGGAGAGATATCCCTTGAGCAGGCCAGGAAACTTGGCGCTGACCTTCTCCGTGAACTTCGCTACGGGGTAGACGGGTATTTCTGGGCGGATACGACGGAAGGTGTCAATGTGGTTCTCTACGGCCGGAAGGATACGGAAGGAAGGAAACGGATCGAGGACAAGGACCAGAAGGGGATATTCTACGTAAAGGAATTTCTCGCAACAGGAACAACCGGCGGCGGATACGTGGAATACTGGTTCCCGAAGAAGGGAGAGACAAAGGCCCAGGCCAAGAGGTCATATGTGCTTTTGTTCAAGCCCTTCGGGTGGGTTATAGGGACTGGTTATTACCAGAAATGAGAAAAATAGATTTTCGTGACATTTCGATCCGTGAACTTTTCACATTTATTATCCCTGCGCTATTAGTGGTTTTTGCCGTTTTCCTGATTGCCTATTATGTTGTCCAGCCTGCCCCTCCTGGCACTATCGTCATGATTACCGGAATCGAAGGTCGTACTTATGCTGCTTTCGGTGAGCGCTACAAGGAAATCCTGGCACGCTCAAATGTACATCTCAAGTTGCTCGATTCTTCTGGATCAGTGGAGAATTTCAAGCGACTGAAAGATAAAACGATAGCAGTTGATGTCGGATTTGTTCAAGGGGGAACAAGTTCCGGTCCTGAAGCACCGAATCTGCTTTCCTTGGGAAGCATCACGTACAGTCCTCTATGGGTGTTTTATAGAGGTAAAGAGACGCTCGATGATTTTTCACAGCTCAAAGGAAAGAGGATCGCCATAGGGCCAGAAGGCAGCGGTCTGCGGAAACTATCACTCGACTTACTCAAAGCCGGCAACGCAGCAGACCTACCGACCATCCTGCTGGATATTGCAGATGGAGCAGCGATTAAGGCACTGAAGGAAGGCCGGGTTGACGTTGTTATTACAATCGGCTCAACTGATACATTATTTATGCAGGAGTTGCTTAATGCTTACAACGTGAAGCTTATGAATTTAGGCCAGGCAGAAGCATATACAAGGCTTGTCCCCGGCCTGTCCCATGTGATATTACCGAAGGGCATAATAAACATCCCGAAAAGATTGCCTCCATCGGACATCAATCTCGTTGCATCAACGACAAATCTTGTTGTGCGTAACATGATGCACCCGGCCCTGATGTATCTTCTCCTCGATGCTGCGGCTGAGATTCATGGGGGCGCCGGCTGGGTAAATAAAGCGGGAGAATTTCCTGCTCCCAAGGTTCAGGATTTTCCTTTAAGCGACCAAGCGGAAAGGTTCTATAAAACGGGCCGTCCTTTTTTGCTCGATTACCTGCCTTTTTGGGTTGCCGTATTGTTGGACCGTATAGTCAAGATATTGATTCCGGTACTTGCGGTTATATTTCCTCTTATGAGAATCCTGCCCTGGTTTTATTCCTGGCGAAACAGATCAAAACTCTATCGTTTGTATGGCGAATTGAAATACCTTGAGTTAGAAATAACGCAACAATTGCGACCAGGACATGTTGTGGATTATTCCGCAAAGCTCGACCGGATCGAAGCGGCGGCCAATAAAGTTAGTATACCGCTCAATTTCTATGGCGAACTTTACACATTAAAAGAACATATCGAGTTGGTACGTGAAAAGGTGATTCGTTTGAATCAGCGTGAAGCCTCCAAAGACCTCCCATTATCAACTCCTGAACATCCTGGCGAACATGTCAAACTTTCGGAAGACTCGGCCGCTCGAATGTGATTTGAAAAATTGCACATACAAGGATTCAGCGGTTTACATTTCTGCTTCTTGTCTGTTAGAATACCTTATCGTTATGACACTGAGGAAAGCCTTTGTTTTGTTGATTCTCCTGCTCTTTCTGGTAGCCTGTGGACCGAAAAAAGAACAGGGTTTTTACGATGATCCGGGAAAGCCTGCCTATGGCGATACAATGATTACTGCATCCATCGGCGAGGCATCATGCCTGATCCCCATCCTTGCGTCCGATTCGGCATCCCATGAAATCGCAGGATACGTCTATAATGGCCTTGTAAAACTCGATAAAAATCTCAATATAGTGGGGGATCTTGCCGAATCATGGGATATTTCAAAAGATAACCTTACCTTTACATTCCACCTCAAAAAAGGCGTCAAATGGCATGACGGCAAACCGTTTACCGCACACGACGTGATGTACACATATAAAGTTATTATTGATCCGAAAACACCTACACCTTATTCAAGCGACTTCAGGGAAGTGAAAGAGGCAAAAGTGATCGATGATTACACATTTCAGGTAACATACAACAAACCTTTTGCCCCGAGCCTGATAAGCTGGGGTACATCAATATTGCCGAAGCACCTTCTGGAAGGAAAAGATATCACAAAATCACCGCTCATCAGAAAGCCTGTCGGGACAGGCCCGTATGTGTTCAAAGAGTGGATTTCCGGGGACAGGGTCGTTCTTATTGCAAACGATGCCTATTTCGAGGGGAAACCCTTCATTGCCCGTCATGTAATCAAGGTAATCCCGGACAGCGCCACCATGTTTCTTGAGTTAAAGAACAGCGCCATAGACAGCATGTCTTTGACGCCTCTCCAGTTTACGAAACAGACAAATTATCCGGCCTTCAAGAGGGAATTCAACAGGTTTCAGTACCCCTCCTTCACATATGTATATTTTGGCTATAATCTGAAGCACCAGTTTTTTAAGGATAAACGGGTGCGACAGGCTATAAGCCATGCCATCAACAAGCAGGAAATTATTGATGGTATCCTCCTTGGCCAGGGGATAGAGGCAACGGGACCTTATAAACCGGATATGTGGGTTTACAACAAAAACGTGAAGAAATACGAATACAGCAAAGAGAAGGCCCTCGCACTTCTGAAGGAAGCAGGTTTTGAGAAAGGCTCCGACGGAACGCTCTCCAGAGGCGGAAAACCCCTTGAGTTTACTATCCTCGTGAATCAGGGCAATGATGTGCGGATACGCTGCGCCGAATTGATTCAGCAGAGGTTCAAGGATATCGGTATCAGTGTGAAAATCAGGGTTGTAGAGTGGGCGAGCTTCATCAATGAATTCATAGACAAAAGGAATTTTGAGGCGGTCATCCTCGGCTGGACGATCTCGCGGTCCGACCCGGACATTTATGATGTCTGGCATTCTTCGAAACAGGGTTCCAAAGAGCTTAATTTCATGTCCTTTGAAAATAAGGAGGTCGATGACCTGCTCGTAAAGGCTCGCCATACTTTCGATAAGAATGAGCGGAAACGATACTACGACCGGATACAGGAAATCCTTGCCGAAGAACAGCCATACACATTTCTCTTCATCCCTTATGCGAACCTCGCAATTCACAAGCGGTTTAAAGGGATAGAGCCTGCGCCGGCCGGTATCAGCTATAATATCTTTACATGGTATGTACCGGAAGAACAGAGGAGGTATAAGTCGAATGTTGCGATATCTCCTTAAGCGCCTTATCCTGATGGTTCCCATGCTGCTCGGTATCACGCTCATCTCTTTTGCAGTGATACATCTTGCCCCAGGCGAGCCTGATGTTGTCGGGGCAGAGATGAACCCGAAGGTGACAAAACAGATGAGGGAGCAGATCAGGAGCCTTTACGGGCTCGATAAACCCCTCTATACGCAGTATTATATGTGGCTCAAGCGCTTCGTAAAGCTCGATTTTGGCACCTCTTTCACACCGGACCGCAGACCTGTTATCGATAAAATAAAGGAGCGCCTGCCTATAACGATTTCCATCAACTTTCTTTCAATGATACTCATTTTTTTTATCGGTATCCCCATAGGCGTATATTGCGCCCGTTACAAGGACAGTATTATGGACAAGGCGTTCACTACTTTTGTTTTTGCAGGGTATGCCATGCCGTACTTCTGGCTTGCGTTGCTTTTAATGATGTTTTTCGGGGTCTATCTTGAATTTCTCCCCATATCAGGGCTCAAGTCTTTCAATTATGATGAACTTTCTGCTGCCGGGAAGATACTGGATATATTGAAACACCTTATTCTCCCTGTCTGCGTATCGGCTTTCGGTGGTCTGGCAGGCATCTCACGGTACATGAAGAACGGACTCCTTGAAGTGCTGCGCCAGGAGTACATAACCACAGCATATGCAAAGGGACTCCCTGAGGGTATGGTTCTCAAAAAGCATGCCCTGAGGAATGCCCTTTTGCCTGTCATTACGATACTTGGTTTTTCCGTGCCCGGGCTTATCGGTGGAAGTGTCATTTTTGAAACGATCTTTGCCATTCCCGGCATGGGACAACTGTTCTATATGAGCGTTATGTCAAGAGACTATCCTACTATCATGGGTATCCTCGTGATAGGCGCTTTTCTTACACTCCTCGGCAACCTTCTTGCCGACCTTTTTTATGCCATTGCCGACCCGAGGATCAGAATAGGGTAGGGGGAAAGAGGTCACGGGGAAAAGAGGTGGTGGATCCGGGTTTCCATTCTCCAATTGACAGGGCCGCAGAATAAGCTTATAGTGTTACTCAAGTAACGAAGTAATGATCAAGGCTGCGTGAGAGATTTATCAAACAATCTGTCCAAAACGCTCCCCTAACGAGATAATATCCGGTCATATTTTGCTTTAGCTACTAATCTACTTTAATAAAGAAGGTGTCATGAGTTTTAGTTCATTTAAGCTTCATCCACAAATAGCAGCCGGTGTCAAGGCACTCGGCTACCAGATCCCGACTCCTATCCAGGTACAGGCGATCCCGCCCGTCCTTGCAGGCAAAGACGTTATGGGCCTCGCCCAGACCGGGACCGGCAAAACAGCGGCATTCGTGCTGCCGATTCTGGAGCATCTGCTCCCGGGTCCACGCGGCAAGGTGCGCTCCCTTATCATTGCGCCCACACGTGAACTGGCAGAACAGATCCATGTATCGATCGGAGAACTGGGGCGCAATACGCATCTGACAAGCTGTACGATTTACGGCGGCGTGGGTGTGAACCCGCAGGTCCAGAAACTGCGAGCCGGCGTTGACATTGTTGTTGCCTGTCCCGGCCGGTTACTCGATCACCTTAACCAGAGGACCATCAACCTTGCGAATCTGGAAGTCCTTGTTCTTGACGAAGCGGACCGAATGTTCGATATGGGCTTTCTCCCCGACATCAGGCGGATCATCAAACAATTGCCCAGTAAGCGGCAGACGCTGATGTTCTCAGCCACCATGGCCGACAGTATCCGAAAACTGACGGACGAAGTGCTGCATAATCCTGTTACGGTAAAGATCGGTAATACGACCCCGGCAAACACGGTCTCACATGCCCTTTATCCGGTTGCGCAGCATCTGAAGACCGGTCTCCTAATGGAACTCCTCAAGCAGACCGATACGGAATCGATCCTGATTTTCGCACGCACCAAGCACAGGGCAAAACGCGTCGGCCAGGAGCTGCAGAAGGCAGGATACAGGGCTGCCTCGCTCCAGGGGAATCTGTCGCAGAACAAGCGCCAGGGCGCCCTCGACGGCTTCCGCAATGGCTCATACCAGATACTGGTGGCAACGGATATCGCGGCCCGCGGCATCGATGTATTGAGCATATCTCATGTCATCAACTATGATATGCCGGATACAACGGATGCGTACACGCACCGCATCGGCCGGACCGGCCGCGCCGCAAAGACCGGAGACGCCTTCACCTTTGTCAGCCAGGAGGACGAGCCCCAGGTAAAGAGCATCGAACGCGTGCTGGGCAAGAAGATCGAGCGGCGCATACTGAAGGGTTTTGATTATACGAAAGCAGCGCCGGCAAGGAATACCGAATTCGCGCGGTCGCCGCAGCCCCGCAGGGCGCAGCCGAAACCAGGGCAGTCCGTCGTACGCACGAATACGGGGGCCCGGCCCAACACAAGTTCAGCCCGCCCGGCCCGCGGTGCCGCTTCCGGAACCAAAGCCACAGCATCGCCTCATAACAGAAGGTGGCCTTAACAAGGGTAGGATAACGTTCTTTAAAAACTAAGTTCCACAAAAATAGTTGATAGTTTATAGTTGAACCCCCACATAATAATACTAATCATCTCAAATCAGCATCAGTGATTTTGTCTGTTTTTAACTTAAAACTTAAAACTTGGAACTTAAAACTGCCACAGCCCCAATGCCCGCACCCGTTAAGGAAAACCCTGGCAATAAAAAGCCCCCTCAGGTGTGAGCAGGAAAAATATCAGGTTCATTTACTTATTCATCCGTTCTCGGATTTGCATTGATAAACAAGTGCATTCTCTGTTAATTTTATATAAAAATTAGAGGAATTGTGGGGAATGGAAAAACTCAGAAAACATATTAAGAAATTTGCAAAAGACCTCGAAGCTATCATAGAAAATACCTATGACGGGCTTTATATCACGGATGGCGATGCCAATACTCTTATGATAAACCAGGCCTACGAGAGGATAGCTGGTATCAAGCGTGAAGAGGTGCTCGGCAAAAACATGAGGGACCTTGTTGCCTCAGGTGTAATTGACCGTTCCGTGAGTGTGGAGGTAATTGAAAAGAAGAAACTGGTTACCATTATGCAGGAATTGAGGAATGGGAAAAAGGTGCTTGTAACAGGTAGTCCCGTTTTTGATAAAGACAACGGCACGATTGTCCTCGTTGTGACGAATGTAAGGGATATCACGGAACTCATGGAGTTAAAAGACAAGCTGCATGAGCGGACACTTGAAGCGAACCATTATCTGGCAGAGCTTGACAAGATGAAGATCCTTCAGCAGCAGAAGATAAAATTTGCAACAAAGAGTAAAAAGATTCTTGAAATTCTGGAATTGGCAATAAAGGCCGCCCAATTTGATTCAAATATTTTGATAACGGGTGAATCCGGTGTGGGCAAAGGGCTCATGACGAGGCTTATCCATGAATCAAGCAGCAGAAAAGGCCAGCCATTTATCGTGATTAACTGTGCCGGCATCCCCGAAGACCTCTTTGAAAGTGAGCTCTTCGGCTACGACCCCGGTGCTTTCTCCGGTGCGAGTACGAAAGGGAAAAAGGGACTTCTTGAGGTGGCCGATAAGGGCTCGGTTTTTCTGGATGAAATAGGTGATATGAGCCTGAGACTCCAGTCAAAACTATTACGTGTTATTGAAGAGAAAGAGATGACGAGGCTTGGCTCCACGAAAACAGTAAAGCTTAATATAAGGATTATATCTGCCACGAACCAGGATATGGCCGCCCTTATTGAGCATAAGAAGTTCAGGCAGGATTTATATTTCCGCCTTAATACCATTTCTTTTGTGATCCCGCCATTACGGGAGCGCACCGAAGATATAATACCCCTGATACAATATTTCACCGAACGGCTTAATGAGCGGTACAATATGAAAAAACATTTTAATCCTCAGACTACGCAGTTGCTCATGCTTTATCCATTCCCCGGTAATGTGAGGGAGCTTTCCAACATTATCGAGCAGGCGTTTCTGATCAGTAAAAATGACCTGATAGATGTTGAGGATCTCCCTCTTCAGGTGAGGGGCGCCGTGGATTCGCAACGCATCTTCATAGATAGTGGAAACAGGTCGTATAACGAAATCGTGAACCTCATGGAGTACAGGGTTCTCAAGAATGCAATCGAGAAATACGGGAGCACCCATAAGGTTGCAAAAAATCTGAAAATCAGCCAGAGCACGATTGTCCGCAAGATGAAAAAATTGAATATCAGGCCATCCGATGCAGATTAGAATTAAAACGATGCATAATTGCATCAAAGCGTTTTTTTCAGATCGCTTACAGTTTTCCTTCAACTTGTTATTCCTGCGAAAGCAGGAATGAATAGCCTTTTTAAAATTACCGGATTTCCGTTATCATAACAGTCATTACGAGCGTCTGCAGGGTATGTAACTCATCATTCAAAACTGTCGTTAAACTGCTTGACAGAAATATGTCCAGTGGCATATAAATTGCTTGGTTAAAGGAAGTGGTTTTATTGCTTCAAAATTCATAGAGGAGGTTTTCATGAAACGCAAGCTCATTTCGTTATTGCTTATTTTAGCAGTATTGGCCCCTCTTACAGCCGTTTATGGTGCCGAAACAATCAAGATCGGTGCGCTTTACACCATGACAGGCCGTGGAGGACAGTATGGCAAGGACTCAGAGGTTGCCATCAAGATTGCACTGGATGAAGTGAATGCAAAGGGGTTGCCGGGGGGCGCCAAGTTAGATGTGATAATTACCGATGACAAAAACCCCCAGTATGCTGTCAGTGTGGCGAAACGCTATATTACGGATGAAAAGTGTAAATTTCTTTTTGGTATCATCTCTACTGGTATTGGTCTTGCGGTCACAGAAGTGAGCAAAGAGTATAAAGTAATCTTTGTGGGCACTGACCATGCCGGAACAGACTTGACTGCCAACAAATTCCAGAAATATTATTTCAGAACCAGCAACAACACCTTCCAGTCTATGATGGCAGGGGCATACTACCTGAAAGACGAAGTGAAGAACTGGAAAAAGATTGCCTATATCGGCCCTGATTATGCCTATGGTCGTGACCAGTTGATGGAATTGAAATGGGGTTTGGATAAATTAGGCGTTAAGTATCAGCTTGTTGGTGAATACTGGCCGAAACTCTACGAACCCGATTATACGTCTTATATAACTGCTATTATTAAGGCAGCCCCTGATATTCTTGTTAACGGCATGTGGGGCGGAGATACAGTTTCCTTTATTAAACAGGCAAAACCATACAAACTTTTTGAAAAAATGAAATATTTCCATGTAGATGCAGGCGGAAATTATGAAGCGCTTGCAGCCCTTGGAGCTGATATGCCTGAAGGGATCATTATGTCTGCCCGTCACCACAATAACTGGCCCGAAACATCGGCTAACAAGGCCTATGTGCAAAAATTCTATAAAGCAGCCGGCAGGTATCCATCATACGCAGCGGAAGGCGCCTATGTGGGTATCCATGTGATCGCTGAGGCGATAAGAAAGGTTGGCAATGCAAACGATACAGAAGCCCTGGTTAAAGCTATGGAAGGCATGAAGATCCAGACTCCGGAAGATCCACCAGGATTTATCTCCTATATCGATCCAAAGACACACCAGATCGTTCAAGTCCAGGCGATTGGCACGACAGTAAAGAATGACAAATTCCCGCCGGCAAAGTATATGTTGGGTAACTTTAAAGTGTACCCTGCTGACAAACTGTGGCCAAGTTTTGAATACATTGACTATATGACAAAAGTGAAAGGTAAATAAATTCAGTAAAGGGAGCAGGGTTCAGGTATGGACTTTAATACATTAATTGCACAGTTTGTTAGTGGTCTTTCTGTTGCCATGTTGTTATTTCTCGTCGCAAGCGGTCTTACACTCATATTCGGAGTGGTAAACGTCCTGAACTTCGCACATGGTTCCTTCTATCTTCTGGGCACATATTTTACCTACCAGCTTATGCAGATGTTCAACAATTTCTGGGTAGGGCTTCTAGTTGGTGTTATAGGTGCGGGGATAGTAGGGATGGTGATCGAAGTTCTTTTCCTCAGGCGTATTTACGGGAGGGACCAGGAAGGCGCTTTCCAATTGCTCATGACATACGCATTCATACTCATCATTGACGACGTGGTAAAATTTATCTGGGGTCCAGAGTATAAGACCATACCTAAGCCCGATGCCCTTATGGGCTCTTTGAACATAGGAACTACAGTGGTTCCGACTTACAATGTTTTCATCATAGTAGTTGGCTTACTTGTTGTTTTGTTCGCGTGGTACTTTCTCACGAAAACGGACAAAGGAAAAATGGTGAGGGCTTCGTCTCTCGACAGAAACATGCTTGGTCTGCTCGGAACGAATGTACCCATGATCATGACGCTCGTTTTTGGAGTGGCAACGGCCATGGGCGGACTCGCAGGGATTCTGGCGGCACCGCTCCGAACCGTTACACCCGGCGCTGGAGTTGAAGTGATTATTGACTCTATGATCGTAGTAGTAATCGGTGGTTTCGGCAATTTCTGGGGTGCCCTGCTGGGCGCTTTAATTATTGGTGAAGTTCTCTCTTTCGGAATTCTCTGGATGCCGGAATTGGCTACCGTCCTTACCTTTATCGTTATGATTATAGTCTTGATCGTGAAACCCGAAGGACTTCTTGCGAAAAAGATGGTGGGGAGGAAATAGCGCTGTGAAAAAATTAAAAGACTATCTGCCCTGGATAGCATATTTTGTATTTTTTCTTGGAATACTTATTGTAAATCCTGGTACACATTATATCCACCTCGTTTCAAGGGTTATTATTTTCAGTCTTTATGCCGTAGCCTTTAATCTTTTATTTGGAACAACGGGGCTTGTATCATTCGGGCATGCGCTTTTTTACGGGATAGGCGCCTATATTACCGGTATGCTTGTCAAGGCAACAGGCCCGGAATATTTTCTCCTTTTCATAGTACTCGGGGCAGCAGGCGCCGCTTTTGTCTCTGTTTTCATCGGTCTTTTAACCCTCAGGTTAACGGGCGTCTACTTTACTATGCTTACGTTGGCCTTTGCTCAACTGGTATGGGGTCTTACCTTTAAACTTTATCACTTCACAGGTGGCGACGACGGTATACAGGCAATAGCCAAACCTGCCATGCTCACCGGAGGTGTAACAAAATACTATCTCTTCAGTTTTGTAGTGGTCACTATCTGCATGTATATTTTGTGGAGGATACGGAAGTCCCCATTCGGATCTGTTCTCAACTGTATAAGGCAGAATCCTCAAAGGATAACGTTCCTCGGCTTGAATGTATATAAAAATCAGCTCAAGGCGTTTGTTATATCGGCCTTCTTTGCAGGGGTAGCAGGCGGGCTTTATGCCGGTCTTGATGGAAGTATCCATCCTGATATGCTGCACTGGCCAACATCAGGCAATGCGATCCTCATGGCAACGATCGGTGGTATGGGTACATTCTTCGGTCCTGTCATAGGTGCGGCGATCCTTACGGGATTGGAAGAAATAGTCGGGAAATACACTGAATACTGGTCATTCAGTATCGGTGTGGTAGTGCTTATTGTTGTCCTTCTGTTCCCAAGAGGTGTACTGGGGATTAAACGTTTGGCTGGCAACAAGAACAAAGAGGAAAAGGAGACAGAAGTTGTCTGTAATTCTTGAAATTAAAAATCTTGACAAACATTTCGGCGGCATTCATGTGACGAACCATGTAAACATCAGTGTCAAAAAAGGCGAGATGTCCGCAATTATCGGGCCTAACGGGGCCGGGAAAACAACCTTTTTCAATCTTATAACGGGTTTTATCCCCTCTGATGACGGGAGCGTTGTATACGAAGATCAGGATATAACAAAGGAAAGACCGGAAAAAATAGTAAAACTTGGGATGGTCCGCGCCTTTCAGGTATCGAGCCTTTTTCTCGAGGAAACGGTCTTTGATAATGTATATCTGGCAGCACTTGCTAATTTCAGAAAGAATGCAAAGATTTTTGCCGACAGAATGGCTTTCAAGGATGCCCGCGAACATACGGAGTTTATCCTTGATAAAATCGGGCTTTCCCATTGCAAAGAGCTGAAGGCTTCAGAATTATCACACGGAGATACGAAGATTCTTGATATCGCAATAGCATTAACATTGAACCCGAAAATATTGCTGCTCGATGAGCCGACTGCAGGTATGGCGCCTGATGAGCGGATAAAGATGATGCACCTCCTGAAAGAACTCCATAAATTTTTCCAGTTAACGACGATTTTTATCGAGCATGATATGGATATGGTTTTCGGTATCGCTGAAACGATCAGGGTATTGGTGCAGGGGCAGCTTATCGCCGAAGGACCACCCGATTACATACGCAACCACGAAACTGTAATTGAAGCCTATCTCGGGAAAGAGGTGTTGTGAAATGTCCGATTTTTTAGTCGCTGAAAATATCAATTCCTATTACGGAAAAAGCCACATATTGTTCGATGTAAGCTTTATTGCCCACGAAGGTGAGACGCTTTGCCTCATGGGTCGAAACGGTGCAGGTAAGAGCACAACCTTTAAAAGCCTTGTCATGGACATTGTGCCAAAAAAAGGGAAGGTATATTTTAAAGGGCAGGATATTACGGGCATGAAAACGTTTAAGATTGCCCGTCTCGGTCTTGGCCTTGTTCCCGAGGACCGTAAGATTTTCGGGCCTCTCACGGTAAAAGAAAATTTGACCCTGGGTACCTCAATGGGTAAAGACAGAAAAGGTATCTGGAACCTTGATCTGGTGTATGAGTTTTTCCCTGTTCTGAAGGATTTTCAGTCCAGGGCGGGCGGAACGTTATCCGGTGGTGAGCAGCAGATGCTCACCATAGCGAGAACCCTCATGGGGAACCCGTTGGTGCTCCTCCTTGATGAACCCACCGAAGGGTTGAGCCCCGTCATGGTAAAAAATTTGAAAGACCTCGTTCTGAAACTGAAAGAGGTAGGGACTACGATACTGCTTTCAGAACAAAACATCAAATTCGCCATTGCTGTTTCAGATTGTGTTGCCATCATCGACAAAGGTCACATCAGGTATGAAGCGGACATTGAAACATTCAAAAAAGACGACGCCATAAAGAAACAGTATCTGGCAGTTTAAGGAAGTTGTCAGCAATCAGCAATCAGTTGTCGGCAAAAACCAACTCAAAGGTTATTGATGCAATTATGCATCACCATATTTCTGCCAAGTGCGAATCTAATTATAGCACTACCTCTGCTTGGCCAGCAACTGTAATTGTGGCACTTGAAAGCCTACATGCTATTAGGTTTAGCTGACCCCTGACCGCTGACCCCTGACCGCTGCCCATATTGGCATGTAAATTGCTTATTAAGTTATTGTAACATATAAAAAAATGAACGAGGAGGGATTGACATGCCTCTCATGACAAGCAGTGAATATATTGAAAGCTTGAGGAAGCAGAAAAAACGTATTTTCCTGGCGGGTGAAGTAATAGATAACTATGTTGATCATCCGATTATCAGACCATCGATAAACGCCTGTGCTATGACCTATGAATTAAGCCACCAGCCTGAGTACGAAGAATTATTAACTACGGCCTCAAGTCTGACGGGAAATCGGATTAACCGTTTCACCCATCTCCATCAAAGTGCAGACGATCTTGTCAAAAAGGTGAAGATGCAGAGGCTTCTCGGTCAGAAAACGGGCTGCTGTTTTCAGAGGTGCGTCGGTTTTGACGGGTTTAATGCTGTTGATTCCGTTACCTTTGAGATGGATCAGGAGTCAGGGACCGAATATAACAAACGGTTTCGCGAATATCTGAAATATGTTCAAGAGAATGATCTGGTTGTTGACGGAGCTATGACCGATACAAAAGGCAACAGAAGGCTTGCACCCTCAGACCAGGAAGACCCTGATCAGTTTGTCCATGTTGTCGAAAGAAAGAAAGACGGCATCGTTGTGAGGGGGGCCAAGGCCCACCAGACAGGAGCGATTAATTCTCATGAGATCCTTGTTATGCCCACACAAACCATGAGAGAGCAAGATAAGGATTATGCCGTCTCTTTTGCTGTACCGGCTGATGCCCGGGGTATTCTCTATATTTACGGCAGACAGTCATGCGATACGCGAAGGCTGGAAGAAGGCGACGTTGATGTCGGGAACGCCATGTTTGGCGGGCAGGAGGCCTTGATTGTATTCAGCGATGTCTTTGTGCCCTGGGAAAGGGTTTTCATGTGTGGAGAGTACAAGTATTCCGGCGCCCTTGTTGAGCGGTTTGCAGGGTATCACAGGCAGAGCTACGGCGGCTGTAAAAGCGGTGTAGGAGATGTGCTCATCGGCGCAGCACAGGCAGTTATGAAGATGCAGGGACTTGAAAAGGCATCACACATAAAGGAAAAACTCATTGAGATGATCCATCTCAATGAAACTATTTATTCATGCGGTATTGCATGTTCAGCGGAAGGGAAGCCCACCACATCGGGAACATACCTCATCGATTTAATGCTGGCGAACATCTGTAAGTTGAACGTAACCCGTTTCCCCTATGAGATTTCACGGCTGGCACAGGATATTGCCGGCGGTTTACTCGTCACACTGCCATCTGAAAAAGATTTTGCGCACCCGGAAGCTGGTCCTTTGCTGGAAAAATATTTCAGGAGCGCTTCTGCATACAGCACAGAGGACCGTTCCAGGATACAGCGCTTGATAGAAAACCTTACCCTCGGTATGGGTGCCGTCGGGTATCTTACTGAATCAATGCATGGAGCAGGTTCACCACAGGCCCAAAAGATAATGATTGGAAGGCTGGCAAATCTCGATTACAAGGAACAGATAGCAAGGGAACTGGCAGGAGTGAAGAAAGGCAATTAAGAGTTAAGAATGAAGAGAATGTAAATGAAAAAGATAAAATACTGCGGGAACTGTAATCCCGATGTACACCCGAAAGATGTAAAAAACGCCCTGGAAGCCTTTTTCACCGATATCCCCCGCGAAGATATATCGATAATGGTGAACGGGTGCTCCAGGGCTTGTTTGACTAAGAAAAACCCAGTTGATAATGCTAAAGGCAAAACCATTATCCTGAGTTCGCGGGAAGCAGTAAGGAGGAAAGGATGAACAGTTACAAAGAACGTTTGTGCTCCGCTGAAGAGGCCGTAAAAAAGGTCAGATCAGGTAACCGGATTGTATTTTCCCATGCATGTGGCGAACCGAGGGTTTTGCCGGGCGAATTAATGAAAAGAGTGAATGAACTGAATGACGTGCAAATTGTTCACATGGTGCCCATGGGTGAAGCCTTATATTGCCGTCCCGAATATGCTAAAAGCTTCAGACACGTTGCATTATTTTCCGGTGCGCCAACGAGAGAGGCCATATGGGAGAACAGGGCAGATTATATCCCCTATATATTCAGCGAGATTCCTTTTCTCTTTGATACGCTGCTCCCAGTGGACGTAGCAATGATAACTGTTTCGCCTCCCGATAAAAACGGTTATTGCAGCCTGGGTGTGTCTGTTGACTATACAAAGAAAGCTGTGGAATGTGCAAATATTGTTGTTGCAGAGATAAACAAAACGATGCCGAGAACCCACGGAGAATCTTTTGTGCATGTTTCAGAAATAGACTATTTTGTTGAAGTGGATGTGCCTATAGCAGAACTCAAAGGAACAGAAATGACAGAAGTGGAAAGAAATATCGGGAAACATGTGACTGAACTCATAGAAGATGGTTCCTGTCTCCAGTTGGGCATTGGCGGAATACCTGATGCAGTATTGAAAAATCTTGGTGGCCTTAAAGACCTCGGTGTCCACTCGGAGATGATATCCGATGGGGTGAAACACCTCGTAGAGAAGGGTATTATTAATGGAAGGAAGAAAAACTTTCACAAAGGAAAGATAGTCGTTAATTTTCTCATGGGTTCACGGGAATTCTACGACTGGATTGATGATAACCCCATTATTGAGATGCGTACCGTCGACTACACGAATAACCCTTATATCGTTGCCCAGAACAAAAACATGGTTGCCATTAATTCGGCCCTTGAGGTTGACCTGCTCGGACAGGTGTGTGCGGACACATTAGGCCCGAAACAATTCAGCGGTGTAGGCGGGCAGCTTGATTTTGTGAGAGGCGCACGTATGTCGCAGGGGGGGAAAGCAGTTATAGCGCTTCCCGCGACGGCAAAAGGTGGCGTATCAAGGATCGTTCCAACCCTTAGAGAAGGTGCGGCAGTTACGACTTCACGGAATGACGTGGATTATGTAGTAACCGATTACGGGATTGCCTCTCTCAAAGGCAAAACCGTCCGCGACAGGATGAAGGCGCTCATCAATATCGCTCACCCTGATATGAGGGGTGAACTCGAAAAAAAGGCATACGAAGTCTATCATATATCGATGTAATTCGTAAAACATCGCTTTTAAATACCTGCATTTCAAAAATATATCTTTTATTTCTGAAACAGAACGTATACACTTTTTGTTGAAAAGAGATATAAGGCAGGAGAAACCCCCCTATGAAAAAGCTTGATATCGAAAAGATAATAGAGAACAAATATTCACTTCTCCTCTTCTCTCTCATCTTGCTGATTGTGTTGTCTCCCATCGTGGACAGCTATCGATTGATTGCCTTCTTTGCCGAATCTTTCCTGTTCATGGCTATTATCGTGATAATGCTGAGAATTTTAGACGCAGGCAAGACGCTGTTTGTCATAAGCGTATCTTTTGCATTTTTTGGCATACTTTTTCATTATCTTGCCACGTTCATTGTTCAAAACAAACACATAGGTCTGCTGGCGCTCTTCACGTACATGCTCTACATAGCAATAGCGATTATATTTATGCTGAAAAAAATATTTTCAGAAAAAAGGGTTACAGGAGACACAATAAAGGGCAGTATCTCGATTTATATTTTCATCGGTATCTGGTGGCAAATTTTCTATACTGCAATCTGGGTAATTAACCCTGCATCATTCATTCTGCAAATTAACAGAATAGATTCCCCGGACTTTTTTTATTTCAGTTTTACCACCATGACCACATTGGGGTATGGCGACGTTATTCCCAAAAGCTATACGGCAAAAACGGCTGCAGTACTGCAAGCCATTACCGGGCAGATGTACCTTGCAGTACTGGTAGCCCGGCTTGTGGGTCTCCACACTGCCCACCACGACAAAAAAGATTGATACATATAAAGGTCTTTCTGCAAAAGTCAATATTGTAGATTCGATATAAGGAATGCTAAAATGGATGCACAAATGACGTCCGCATACATAAAAGGCATTGCAAAACGTAACCTGTCCTTTGTCTGGGACATTATAAAAAAACTTTTCAAGAAGTACCAGAGTGATAATGCAAACATCATTGTTTCATCCATATCATTTTATGTCCTTCTTACGTTTATCCCCTTTACACTCCTCTCCATCTATATCCTCGGTCATGTCATCGATATAAGCGCTCCCGGGGTACATTTAGCAAAATTCCTCAGAAATGTTCTTCCTGAGCCCTACAATACAATTATTGTCAAGCGCTTGATAAAAGAGCTGAATGTCATTTCATTATCGAAAAAACTTTCCGGCCCCCTGGGACTTTTGTTCCTTTTCTTTTTCACGACAAAGTTATTTTCGATTATACGGCCATCTTTCCGATTAATATTCGGTAAACACCCTGAACGGTTCCTGAGGGCAAAGGAGAAAGAACTTTTCTTTGCCTTTATCTTCTCTATAGTTCAGGCGATACTGTTCTTCAGTTTTATTTTCGGGGTAGTTTTAAAAACGCAGGTTACAAAGATGCTCCCTGTTTTTCTTTCCAAAGCCCCGGTGCTTTTTTTGTTTTCATTTCTGGACTTGCTTATTACTTTCACCATGTTTTACATACTCTATTATTTCCTTACGCCGGTGAGAAAAACCAAAAAAGTTCTCATTATATCGAGTGTCATTGCCACATTATTCTGGCATCTTGGCAAATACCTTTTTAAATATTATATACTTCACATAGGAAAATTTACCGCATTCTTCGGAACCTATGGGATATTTATTGCCTTTCTTTTCTGGATATATTTTTCGGTTTTTGTTTTTGTGGCCTGTGCAGAACTACAGTCTATACTGTTAAAGGGGCTCACGTCGCCCCCTCCAACAGCAAAGCTGCCGGAGCCTCCCCCTCTCGCTCGCGAAACTCGCTAAATTCCTCTCGCTCGCGAAACTCGCTAATTAGCCGTTTTAACAGGGGCTCACGTCGCCCCCTCCAACAGCAAAGCTGCCGGAGCCTCCCCCTCTCGCTCGCGAAACTCGCTAAATTATATCCTTGCATATATTATCTGTAATCTGTCTCGTTTTTAGTGTTTCCACTATCGACTATTCACTAACGACTATCGACTGCCTTATTTTCCGGGGCTCACGTCGCCCCCTCCAACAGCAAAGCTGCCGGAGCCTCCCCCTCTCGAAGCAATTTACAAATTGTTTGACAACCATACCCTCTTTAAGTATACTTATCCTATCATATTAATATGAATTAAATATGATATTAATTGTACGATATCACAAGGAGGACACCATGAGTAATATTTTTCGAGACAATTCCTATTCTATCGGGAAGACACCTCTTGTAAAACTGAATAAGGTTACCGGGGATGCCGGTGCAACGGTCCTCGCAAAGATCGAAGGGAGGAACCCCGCCTATTCGGTAAAGTGCAGGATCGGCGCTGCCATGATATGGGATGCAGAAAAGACCGGGAAACTGAAACCCGGTATGGAGATTATTGAGCCCACCTCAGGAAATACGGGCATAGCCCTTGCCTTTGTCGCAGCCGCCAGGGGATATAAGCTCACCCTCACCATGCCCGAAACGATGAGTATTGAGCGCCGCAAGGTGTTGAAGGCCCTCGGTGCCAGCATCATCCTCACAGAAGGGGCAAAGGGTATGAAAGGGGCTATCGCAAAGGCAGAGGAAATAGCAAAGGGTGAGCCATCACGATACTTCCTCCCGCAACAGTTTGAAAACCCTGAGAACCCGGCAATCCATGAGGCCACAACAGCCGTTGAGTTGTGGAATGATACCGACGGAAAAATGGACATCCTCGTCTCCGGTGTCGGCACAGGGGGAACCATTACGGGTGTTAGCAGATATTTCAAGATCACGAGAGGAAAACAGATTACATCCGTTGCCGTTGAACCTGTTCATTCACCTATACTCACCCAGACAAGAAACGGCGAAGAACTGAAGCCGGGTCCGCACAAGATACAGGGAATCGGCGCTGGTTTTGTCCCGAAGGTCCTCGACCTTTCTCTCGTCGACAGGATTGAAACCGTTAGCAACGATGAGGCCATAGAGATGGCTCGCCGTCTCGCCAGGGAAGAGGGGATTTTGAGCGGTATCTCATGCGGGGCCGCAGCCCACGTGGCAGTAAAAATCGCCCATGAACCCCAGAACGTGGGAAAGACGATCGTTGTCATCTTCCCTGACAGCGGAGAACGGTATCTCTCAACGGTACTATTCGAAGGAATCCTCGGCAGAGTTGAAGGCGCCGGTGCATCGGATGTTCCCCTGTAAGAAGACGTGAGGACGACCGGTGGAACCCTTTGATACAATAATTGATTACCTGGCGCAGGGAAAACGGGGTGCCCTTGCTACTATTATCTCCCGGGTCGGCGCGACACCCCGCGACGCCGGAGCCAAGGTTTTCATCGGTGAAGATGGAAAGATATATGGCACGATTGGCGGTGGTTGCATGGAAGCCGAGGTGTGGCAGCATGCAAAAACTGTCATCGCCAACGGAGAGGCGAAAAACCTCCGGTATTCCCTTAACGGCAAAACGGTTGAAGATGAAGGGATGATCTGTGGAGGGACTGCCGAGATCTTCCTGGAGCCGGTGACGGTGAAGCAGAAAGAGGTCTACGATACGCTCATGCAGTGCATCTCCAATGGCGAAAAGGCGATCATGGTCACGAAAGCAGACGGGCCGCCCTTTGAGAAGATACTTGTTGCCAGACATGGCGCTGCGACAAAAGATATACTTCCCCCTGTCCTTGAAAGGAATATTGATGGGTACTTCCGCAACAAAGGGCCACGCGTTCAGGACGGGTATCTGATCGAGGCCATCACACCGCCCCCGCATCTGTATATTTACGGAGCGGGGCACATATCGCAATACATATCGACAATGGCAAAGCTCGTTGACTTTCACATAACCGTTATTGACGACCGGTCTCAATTTGCGAACCGCGACAGATTTCCTGATGCCGACGAAGTAATTGTGGAGGAATTTCAGGGAGTTTTTGAGAAGGTGCATCCACCCCTCAGTGGATATGTGGTAATTGTTACGCGCGGGCACAAGCATGACGCCGTTGTTCTTGAAAAAGTCTTAAAACGGCCTCAGCAGTATGTGGGGATGATCGGCAGCAAACGAAAGGTGAAAATCATTTACGACGATCTTATGAAAAAGGGAGTAGGTAAAGGCCTCTTGCGAGCCGTTCACGCACCCATCGGCATTGATATCGATGCCGAAACACCGCAGGAGATCGCCGTGAGCATTGTCGCCGAATTAATCAAAATACGGAAAAGAGGATATAAAAATGTGCATGGATAATGTCATTGAAAGGCTTAAAGAGAGGGCAATCAGCACAAGAGATATCGGTTTCCGGGATGCCATGGTCCTCTATGAGCTTGGAATGGAAAATCCTTTCCTTCTCATAGCATATGCCGCAGAGATAAGGGAGCATTTCAAAGGGATAAATGTGAACCTCTGCGGGATCGTCAATGCAAAGTCAGGTATATGTCCTGAAAACTGTAAATTTTGTGCACAATCATCACATTATTGCACCGATGCCCCTGTTTACCCTCTTTTAGGAAGTGATGTGATGATAGAGAAGGCACGGGAGGCAAAGGGATTCGGCGCCCATATGTTCGGAATTATAACGAGCGGGACTCGCATTGCCGATGAATCGGAGTGGAAGCAGATTTACGAAGCCATAAAAGGTATAACTGAGTTGGGGATAAGACCCTGCGTTTCTCTGGGCATGCTTGATGCAGACAGAGCCCGGAAGCTTAAGGAGGCCGGTCTCTTCCGGTATCACCACAACCTTGAAACAGCGAGAAGTTTCTTCGATCATATCTGCACCACCCATGCATATGAAGAGGATATTGACACTGTAAAGACTGCAAAAGCAGCCGGCTTGTCCATATGCTCAGGAGGAATCATCGGGCTCGGAGAGACCATGGAACAGCGGATCGAAATGGCAGTAACATTGAAGGAGCTTGATGTGGATTGTGTTCCGGTAAATATCCTTAATCCGCGACCGGGCACACCCCTTGAGTCTGCTCCGCAGCTATCGCCGATTGAAATCCTTATCACAATAGCCATATACAGGTTTATCCTTTCCGATAAAGACATAAAGCTCTGCGGCGGCAAGGAGAGGAACTTGAGACAGCTCCTGCCCCTCGGAATTGTTGCGGGTTGTAATTCCCTCATGACCGGAGATTATTTAACCACTCAGGGGAGGGATCCTGAACTTGACAGGGAGATGATCAGGGATCTGGGGCTCAATGCGGTTTTCGAATAAATTACCACTTCAATCCCATTTCCCTGTTTTGCAACTTAGACTGCCACCGACCTTCCGTAGTCAGTATGTCATCTATTGTCGCAGATGTTCCTGCAATGCCCAGAATACCTGATCAAGGACGGTGATCTGTCATTGAGACATACAACCCTTTTATAAAGGGCAGATTCTTCACTTTTCTTCTTCTATAAATTTAAATAAAGTACTTGACAGTATCCTACAATTATTGTAGTATACAGTTAATGTATAACTCAATTATATTGACTGGAGGAAACAAGCATGGATCTGGAAATGATCAGGAATTTTCGGGAAAAATTACGAAAGTTGGAAAGAGAAATCGGGTGGCAGCTTAAAAGTGATACCGAATGCTGTGGGGTTACCCTTGCTCAATGCCACATTATCGTGGAGATCGGCAATACCGGTGAAACTTCCGTAATCGACCTTGCCACTGTCCTTGGGCTCGATACCAGCACGTTGAGCAGACATATCAATGGAATGGTTGATGTCGGCTTGGTAAACAGGGTCCTGAACCCGAAAGACCGGCGTTATGTGTCGATAACTCTGACCGAACAGGGACAAAAGGTCTACCAATCCATTGAGGACATATGCAACTCAAAATACACAAAGGTCTTCGAATTTATCCCGCAGGAAAAGCACCAACAGGTCTTGGAATGTTTCAACCTGCTTGTTCATGCTGTTACTGAGGCAAGAAAAGCAGTGGGTGCCCTTGACTGCTGTCAGGCCAGCCTTTTCGAGAAAGGCGAGGAGGTTATTCCCCATGTCCGTTGAAAATAAGTCAAGTCCGTGCTGCGGCGGGCAACCGTCTACGGTTTTTAAGATACTGCCATGTTGTGACCAGCAAAAGACCGGCAACGCGGAACTTTCATCATCCTGCGCGGCTCCGGAATCTGAGCAGGTTAATTCAGGACAGACTTTATCATCTTTCCGTTCCCGACCTTATTGGATCAAGGGATTTGTTGATACAGCGGCAGGTAAAATTCCGCTGATTGACACATCTTTGGTATTCCGGGATATTTCGGGTGCCTGGAAAGCCCGGTGGGGGATCAATCGCATGAACTATAATATCTCTCCCGGACTTTACGGTGTTGGAAATCCCGATGACACGTCCCCGGTTCTGGTTACTGCCAATTACAAAATGAGTTTTGACAGTCTTAGAAAAGAACTATCCGGCCTTGATGCCTGGGTCATGGTCATCGACACCAATGGAATTAATGTCTGGTGCGCGGCAGGCAAAGGGACTTTCGGCACTGAAGAAATTGTAAAACGTATCAATGTGGTTTGCCTCTCCCGGATCGTTTCTCACCGTACGATCATAGTTCCTCAACTGGGGGCGCCCGGGGTGGCTGCCCATGAAGTGCGAAAGCAATCAGGTTTTAAGGTGGTCTACGGACCTGTAAAGGCCTGTGACATTAAGGAATTCCTTGATGCCGATATGAAGACCACCAGGGAAATGAGGGTCGTTGAATTCGGTTTCTTTGATCGGCTTTTCTTAACACCTATCGAGGTAGTCGGCACCTTGAAGCCACTTGCGATGATCACTGCTGCGCTTTTTATTGCCCACATAGCGGGACTGATCACAGTTACTTTCTCCGGTCTGTACCCGTTCATCGGCGCGATCCTGATCGGTGTGGTCATAAGCCCGGCATTGTTGCCATGGATACCGGGGCATGCCTTTTCATTGAAAGGTTGGCTTATGGGCCTTCTCTGGGCTTTAGTGGTCCTTTATTTGAAAGGTGGTTTTTTTCAACATGACGGGGTATTCAACGGTTTGACCCTGCTTCTCCTTTTGCCGGCAATATCGGCTTTTCTGGCTTTGAACTTTACCGGGGCTTCCACCTATACATCCCTTTCCGGTGTTAAAAGTGAAATGCGATTCGCTATACCGGCCATAATCACTTCTGCATCGGTAGGCATAGTGTTATGGCTGGCCGGACGTTTTATATAACATTAATCAGGAGGGCTTACATGAAACACCATTATCTGAAAAACGTGGTTACCCTTCATTTGGACGAAGATAAATGCACTGGTTGTGGAATGTGCATCGAGGTATGTCCTCATGAAGTGCTGGAGCTGTCCGGGAAAAAAGTTCAGATGCGCGACAGGGATGCATGCATGGAATGCGGTGCCTGCGCTAAAAATTGTTCCTTCTCCGCCATAAGCGTTAACGCCGGGGTTGGGTGTGCTTATGCGTTGATCCGGGGCGCGCTGACCAACAGCCAGCCCAGTTGCGATTGCTCTTCAACCGGAAGAAACGAAAGCTCCTGCTGCTAAAAGGATTGTAAGCTGCAAAAAAAAAGACTGTATCCGGTAACGTTGTATGACCGCAAAGAGCCGTGTATTTTGTTTAAAGAAAATATTCAGAGGGATATAATTTGAGAAATTGCAGCTTCCAGCAGAATTATTGTTATGCCACAAACGAATAATAGCCAATAAAGAAAGGAAAAGATATGGAAGATAAACAACAAGTAGATAGAACCTTCCACTATATAATGGAAACATTTATCGAAAGAGGCAGTGCGCCCCATTACACAGAAATAGCAAATACATTTGGCGTCAAACCGGATGAAGGCAAGAGATTTCTCCATGATCTGATCAACACACATGTAATGCCCATGTGGCTATACCCCGGTACGGACTTAATGGTGTCGTTTGCGCCGTTCAATAATCTGCCGACGCAATACCGCATTATGGTTGAAGGGCACCAAAAATGGTTTGCACAATGAGGTCTTGAAGCCCTGGCGGTCTGCTGGGTATTTCCGGGAAAGGCAGTCCAGATCGATGCGCCGTGCCTGGATTGCGGTGAGTCCATGCAAGTTGTTGTGCGTGATGGCGTCATACAAAATAAAACCCCTGTCGGCATCTGTGGATATACCGATATACCCTTGAGTCAATGGGCAGAAAACTGGCCTTTCACATGAAGCCGTATCCATCTCTTCCGGTCGGAAGATCATGTGAGAAACTGGTCAGGATTTTGTTCAGGAACAGAGGAGGCAATTCTCCCTCTCTCGGATATGATGGCTATTATGAGTACACCCCGTCACAGGGCAAAACCAAGTGGTCATTACGTTTCCTCTGCGCCGGAATATGCGCCGATATTCTTTCAGAGACTAAAGGAAGTAACTCGAAATTCAGCATTCTGGAGCCCAAAGGTTTAAATGGAAGTGTCTGATGTTTATTGTAGGATAGAGAAGATTTGGCATAACCACGCGATCAACCGAACGCGCAAGGATACGTGGGGCGTTTCTTGAGATCCTTGGTCGCCGCGCCACCACGGTGGTTAGTGAATTTACAACCACGGACGTATGACATGGTGTTGGTGTGTCAGCGCACCAGCAAGGGCAGGTGCTACTTTTAACTATAGTTCAAAGAAAGGAGAAAACAATGGCATCTATCAAGATGGTTCCCGAAGAAGAAGCCACAGGCAAGGTCAAAGATGTTTACGATGACATCAAGTCCCGCCTCGGAATTGATTTTGTTCCTAATCTTTACAAGGTCATGGCTTCTAAGCCAGGCTACTTGGAAGCCAATTGGAACAAAGTCAAGGCGGTGATGATTGAACCAGGCAAGCTCGACCGTTTGACGAAAGAGATTATTGCGGTTGCTGTGTCAGCGGTCCTTGGCTGTGAATATTGACTCGCTGTTCACACTTCTGCGGTGCAGAAGTTAGGGTTAGATGATGAAGCCGTGCTCGAACTCATGGCAGTTGTGGATTTGTTCAGTGGTTTCAACAAGCTGATGGATGGGTTACGAGTCGAAGCAGACGAGAAACCCTGGTATGGCTGAGGATAAAAAACTTGAATGCCGTGAGCATTCACGCTACTAATAGCGGCCTAACCTTGCATGCAACCGACGTTGTGACCGTTGCGCTCCAGCGAAGGTTCAAGTGGTGGTATTCGATCGATTGGGGTCGTACCAAGCCAAGTTTTATAAGCAGTGTTAAGTTTTGAGTTGAAAAAACCCAAATAATATTGGCTTAAAGTGCTGTTTTTGGGGCAATTTGTAACTTAAATTCCGTGATTCGTGATTTATATCGCCTATTGCCCATCACCTGTTTGTTTCGCTTTTCCCCTTCAGCCTCCAGCCTGCCCCTTTTCCTTTCCCCTCTCTGATCTCCGCTCATCCTTCCATGGATCAGGCCAAAGGAATATTGGCATATATTCAGGCAAGACATCCCGATAAGGGGTATGATGTGGGTGGGGTGATGAGTGAGCTGATAAACTACAAACTGAGACCTGACGATCCATCGAACCAATTATTACACCAACAGTTGGTGTAATAATTGAGATCACCGGAAAGTCAATAACTACGCTGTTTAACGGACTTTCACTTTTAAAACTACCTCCTGAGATTCGGACGGCAGTTTCAGATGGGAGACTGCCCGTTTCCCAGGGATATCTCTTTGCAGCTAACCTTGACTGCCCGGATCTTAGAAACAGTGAATAGTGAATGGTGAATAGTTGATAGTTGAGCCCCCACATAATAATACTAACCATCTCAAGTCAGCATAAGTGATTTTGTCTGTTTTTAACTTAAAACTTGGAACTTGGAACTTAAAACTTCCTTAAGATGGGCACCTGGCAATAGACAAAACCCGACCTTGAGATACTCATTGACGAGCTTCGGACTTTTTTGGCTTTAGCAGCGGAGCCAAGCAGGAGATAGGGATGAATGGTTACTCCAAAAAAGACTGAATGTGGCGGATGATCATATGCTATATTTACAAGAAGAAGGTACTGTGAAAAAGAGAGAAAAACAGACAAAAGGAAAACAGGGTGTAAGTAACTAATATTAAGAGAGAAAGTAGGTTTTGTTACGTATAGCTTCCTGTAATCCGCAGAAGCAATTATTAATAGAATATTGTATATTGTTATTGGTAATCAATGCTATTAGAGGTATTTATGATGGAAGATAAGGATGAGAGCAAAGAGCAACTCCTCGGTGAACTTTCAGAAATGCGCCAGCGAATTACTGAACTGGAAAGGTTAGAAGCCGAACACAAACTGGCGGAGGAAGATTTGCGGGAGAGTCAGGAATACACAAAAAGCTTGTTTACTGCCTCGCATATTCCCCTGATCGTTATGGATGCAGAAACCGGCATATACATAGACTGTAATACAGCCGCGGTGCAGATATACGGGTATGCGACCCGCGAGGAGGTCCTCGGCAAAACGCCCCTGGACGTGTCTGCACCGATTCAGTATGACGGCTCAAACTCAGCGACTGAAGCTAAAAAACACATCCAAGCCGGTTGTAAAAATGGTTCTCACGTATTTGAATGGCGGCACCAGAGATCCAATGGGCAAATATGGGATGCGGATGTTCATCTGATGTTCTTACAACACCGGGGAAAGTCCCTCATCCAGTTCATGCTTCAGGATATCACCGAGCGCAAGAAAGCCGAAGAGGCAATTAAGGAGAGTGAAGAGACGCTGAGGTCTTTAATCAATGCTACAAGCGAAACCTTGTTGTTGACTGACCCAGAAGGGACAATACTTATAGCGAATGAAACAGTGGCTCAGAGACTGGATAAAAGTGTCCAGGAGCTTATCGGTGCTTGCCTGTATGATCTCTTTCCCCCGGATGTTGCAAAAAACAGAAAAGAGCAGTTCGACAAGGTTGTTTGTACAGGGGGGCCAGTTCATTTTGAAGACAACAGAGAGGGAAGAACCTATGGAATATCTGCATTTCCTGTTTCTGATGAGGGGGGCAAGGTATCCAAAATAGCTATTTTTGCCACCGATGTTACGAACGTAAACACATGGAAAAAGCACTGCGCGAGTCAGAAGGCAAATTCAGAGGCCTGGCTGAGAAATCGATTGTCGGTATCTACCTTTTACAAGATGGGGTATTCAAATACGTCAATGAAAAGTTGGCCGAGATGCTTGGCTACACAATTGAGGAAATGCTCTATAAAATGGGACCAGAATATATAGTTTTTCCAGAAGATTTTCCCATGTTAGAGGAAAATATTCGCAGAAGGATATCCGGAGAGATCAAATCGCTCCATTCTGAATTTAGGATAATTACAAAAAACAAAGATATAAGAAACGTTGAAGTCTATAGCTCCCACACCATATATAACGGCAAACCATCAATTATAGGAACATTCCTGGATATCACCGAGCGCAAACTGGCGGAGGAGGAACGGGAGAGGCTCATTCTTGAATTACAGGAAGCGCTTTCTCAAGTCAAGACTTTACATGGATTGCTCCCCATTTGCGCTTCCTGTAAGAAAATAAAAAATGATAAAGGATACTGGGAGCAAATGGAGATCTACATAAGTGACCATTCGGAAGCTGATTTTTCCCACGGTATCTGCCCGGAGTGTGCAGAAAAATTGTATCCGGAATATTATAAAAAGAAGTGAACCATATTTATGCTATTTGCTGATTTCAATCCGTAATTCACAACCACAAAATAAAGGCCATATGCTTGCTTTGTAGGTAGGTGAAAGAAAGAGAGTCGTCCTGTTGGCATTGAAAGTACGCAAGAACCGGATGAACCACCTTATTGTTTCTTAGGTTTTCATAGGCAAAACAGCACTTTAATCCCTAAAATTGACCATTTTGAATACATAAAACGCCTTATTTCAATGGGTTAGCTTGGTCCGACCCCGATCTCATGAAGGCAGTGAATAGTGAATGGTGAATAGTGGATAGTTGAAACCCCACGACGGCCCGTTGAACTTTGAACAGCTTTTAGAATAGGGAGGCAGGGTCAGGTCATTTACAGAGGAAAATTCAGGTACGGTATTGGGAGACTTCTAAGGTTTAATGATATTTGAAGCTTCAATAAGGGAGGAAACAATTTCGAACATATTGCTGATCCTTCCTACCCCTATTTTCTCTTTTATTCGAAAATAATCGATACATGTGCCGCAGGAAATAATTTCAACTCCGGTATTTTCTAAATCCTTTAGTATATTGATCATGGGAGAATCTTCGGAAACAAGCCTTACCCCTGTGTTGATAAAGATGATTCTCCATGGCGCCGGTGTAATTTCATTTAAGGTATAAAGGAATGACTTCATGAGAACGGTCCCAAGCTCGTCATTGCCCCTGCCCATTGTTTCGCCGTCAATGAAAGCCAAGACTTTCCTGCCTGCCTCGGGGCTCTTGATCTCACTTGAACCTTTTTGCCCATGAATAAGATATTCATCATTAATCTCTTTGCAATGTACAGCAAAACCACACGATGTTAAAAATCTTTGTACGTTTTCAGACGAGGTCGTATTATCAACGAGAATCTCGATCTCCTCGACCGGTCTTGAATCGATAAGTCGTTTTGTCTCAACAACCGGAATTGGACAGGTTTTTCCTCGCAGATCAATACGTTCCATATGTTCATTTTAAACAGACACCCTATTTAAAGCAATAAAAAAACGAGTTGAACGGAAACATCGCAGGATCAAAGTGGAGGATAAGGGTGCTGGACAGCAGAAAACAGAGCGTGCGCAGCTTCTGTCGTCACTGGTTGATAATATTCCGCCAGTCCGTCGCCACGGGATCATAACCCCTGTGTATCAGCATGGATTTTATTTCCGCAAGACTGCGCGGGTCATGAACCTGGAACTGCCCGTCCTGATATTCCCTTGTTGTGTCGATGTATCCGCCCACCCTTGTTGAGGAGCCGGCAGACATTTTCGTGATGCCGAACTCGATGATTTGGTCCCTGAATTCCCCATTCTCCCGTGTGGAAAGATTGATCCCTACTCTGGGAAAGCAGAGTCTCGCTGCACAGATGATCTTTACCATGTCCCGGTCGGAAACCTCGAAATAGCGTCGATCGTCCTTTGATATACGGCGTAAACGGGGAAAGGAGAGGCCGTACTCCACTCCCGGATATTTTTTCTCCAGATAACGGACATGTTTAAAGAGCTTAAGAATATCCTCGCGCCAGTCCGTAAGTCCGAGGAGTGCTCCCATGGAGATATGCCTGAAACCCGCCATAGCTATTCTCTCCGGGGCCTGGAAACGGTAGTCGTAGTTTTTCTTCGGACCTGCCAGGTGCAGCTCATCATACCGCCCCCGGTCGTAGGTTTCCTGATAGAGGGTTACGCCGTCGGCTCCGGCAAGGTAGAGTTCCCGGTATTCATCTGTTTCCAGAGGATATACCTCAAGGGCGATATTGGGGAAATGTCTGCCGGCGATGGTAATTGCCTCTCTGATGTACGAGGGAGGTGAATGATACCGCGACTCCCCTGTCAGGAGAAGGCAACTGCGGATGCCCGTTGCAGCCAGTGCTTTACATTCCCTGTCTATTTCATCAAGGGTGAGTTTTCTTCTCTCGATGCCGGTATCCGCCTGGAAGCCGCAGTAAACGCATTGATTCTGGCAGTAATTGGATATGTACAGAGGGGCATAAAGACCCATAGTCCGGCCGAAGTATTGCCTTGTAATATCCCGTGCGGCCTGTGCCAACTCTTCCAGGAGTCCCCTGTCATCGGAAAGAAAGATGGAATGGAGATCCTCAATGTGAATCTTTGCGGGATTGACGTTAAGACAAATTTTACTCATCGTAGAGGAACCCCGTTAATGGTGAAGAGGCGCTTGCTGTTGTCCGCTCATGTCCTGCCTTTGCGAGATAAGCCATTCTTCCTGCTTCTACGCCCCTGGCAAAGGCAATGGCCATCAGTACAGGGTTTTCTGCAGCGGCAACAGCCGTATTGACAAGCACGGCATCGGCACCGATCTCCATGGCCTCTGAAGCATGAGAGGGTCGCCCGATACCGGCATCGACGATTATGGGTACTTCCTCTATCTCCTCGATAAGCACTTCGATAAGTGTCCTCATTTTAAGCCCCTGGTTGGAACCGATAAGCGAGCCCAGAGGCATGATTGCGGCTGCACCGGCTTTTACCAGGTCTTTTGCAGCGTAGAGGTCGGGGTGCATATAGGGAAGAACCACAAAACCCTCTGCAGAGAGGATCTCCGTGGCCTTAATCGTTTCATAATTATCCGGAAGAAGATACCTGCTGTCATTGATTACCTCAATCTTTACCCAGTTTCCGTAGCCTGCTTCTCTGGCGATACAGGCGATGCGAACGGCCTCTTTTGCGTTTCTTGCCCCGGAGGTGTTGACCATGAGGATTATCTCTTTCGGAACAAAGGATAGGATGTTTTCCTCCGTTTGCTCAAGATCGATGCGCCGCAGGGCCACAGTTACCACCTCTGTGCCTGATTGGACAATAGCCTGCCGCATTGTCTCCTTGCTTTCAAATTTGCCTGTCCCCAGAAAGAACCGGCTCTTTAACTCTCTACCACCTATTATTAAATTATCTTTCATCATTACCCGCCTCCCACAAATGTCACCAGCTCTATGCGGTCACCTTCCATGAGCACTGTCTCTGTCCATATATTTCTCCTTATCACTCTTTCATTCAACTCGATAATAACTGTTTCAGGTTTTATTTTACATAAAAGGATGAACCCCCACAGGCTTGTGTTCTCCGCCACTTCCATGGTTTTTCCGTTCACCGTCACTCTCATCCTTTTTTCCCCCTGATTCTCATCAGCAATTCTGTGGTGTCGGTATAAGCACGCACTACACCCACAGTCTTTGCTCCTGCTGCAAGAACATCATCGATATTGGAGAGATCTATACCGCCGATAGCAACGGATGGTATGTCGAGGTTTTCTGCTACTTCTCTTACATAGGCGAGCCCCACAGCCGGCCTTCCCGGTTTCGTGGGCGTTGCAAACACGGGACCTGCAGATATATAATCTGCACCGTCCCGAACGGCTTGTCTTCCTTGTTTCAGGTTGTGAGTGGTCTTGCCGAGAATCATCTTGTCCCCCACGATCTTTCTGGCTGCTTCTGTGGTTATATCCTGCCCCACATGAACACCATCTGCTCCAACCTTGACGGCAAGGATGGGATCATCATTCAGGATAAAGACGAAGTTTTTTACCTTTTTGTAAGCAATGATCTCCTGTGCCTTCTCGATGATAACCGATTCCTCTCCTGATTTATCACGGAGCTGTACGATAGCTGCACCGTCATTAATAGCCTTCTTCAATACAGTGACCGAATCGGAGATGACATAAAGATCGTTGATGAAAGGTTTTTTCTTCATAGCTTTGCATCCCTCAAATGTTACATCCCTTGATATATATCACAAAAACGGGAAACCAGATAAACAAAAAAACAGGCTTCTCATCGTTTCATTGCCTGCCGCAGATCGTCGCAGAGGTCTTTCGGGTCTTCGAGGCCCACGGAGAGACGGAGCAGTCCGTCGGTGATGCCCCTCGCATACCGTTCTTCCCGCGGCATAGAGGCGTGTGACATGGTGGCGGGATAGGAAAGGATACTCTCCACTCCGCCGAGACTCACTGCCATCAAGGGAAGCTTTATCCTTCGCAAAACCTCTTTTGCAATCTCTCCATTCTCAAGCTCAAAGGAGACGACAGCGCCTCCTCCTGATGACTGTTTGAGGTGGATTTCACGTCCCCTGTGAGAGGGAAGGGTGGGGTAGTATACCTTTTTAATTTCCTGCTGTTCTGCGAGCCATTGGGCAACTATTTCGGCGCTTTTCTGCTGGACATCCATCCGTGCGGATAATGTTTTAATGCCCCGCAGGAGGAGCCAGGAATCCTGTGGTCCCAGGATTGCCCCGAAATGGACCTGAATAGTCTTTAAGCGGTTGCCCCATACCGCATCTTTTGTCACAGCAAGACCGGCAATAACATCGCTGTGACCGCCGATGAACTTTGTCGCGCTGTGGATGACAATATCGAAGCCGAACTCAATCGGCCTTTGGAGATAGGGGCTCATAAAGGTATTGTCAATGATAGTAAGGAGCTCCTTTTTCTTTGCAATCTCGACGACAGCAGCAAGGTCGGTAATCTTCAGAAGAGGATTGGAAGGGGTTTCCGCAAAGATTGCCTTTGTCTCCGGCAGAATCGCAGCTTCAATTTTTCCGGGGTCCGTCATGTCAACAAAGGTATGATTGAGCCCCCAACGCTGGAATATGGTCGTCAGCACACGGTAGGTACCGCCGTAAACATCTTCTGCTACTACGATATGGTCGCCGGGTTTGAAAAGGAGCAGCACCGACGATATGGCAGCCATGCCGGAGGCAAAGGCATAGCCATTCGTCCCGCCCTCAAGCAAGGCTATCGTGTGTTCAAGAGCTTCCCTTGTCGGGTTCGTTCCCCTGCCGTATTCATAGGGGCCGAATTCAACAGGATCACTCTGTGCAAAGGTAGAGACCTGATAGATGGGGATACTTGAAGCCCCCGTATAGGGGTCCCTGTCCTTTCCTGTATGTAGTATTTTCGTTTTATAGTCCATGTTTGGCTCCATGTTTTTTCATTACCCATATTTCATCTTTCGGTGGCCCTTATTCTTCATTACCAGCTCGGGCTTTTTCAGAAACACCTCTGTATCCGGCGGGATCGATTCGGTGAGCCACACGTTGCCGCCGATGACGGAACGGGCGCCGATGACCGTGTGTCCACCGAGAATGGTGGCATTGGCATAGATAATGACGTCGTCCTCAATGTCAGGGTGACGTTTTTTGTTTCTCAATGACTCACACTCTTCTTTGGTCAGGGACAGGGCGCCTAGGGTAACCCCCTGGTAGATGCGGACACGATTCCCGATTGTCGTTGTCTCTCCGATAACAACACCTGTGCCGTGATCGATAAAAAAACTTTCACCGATGACAACGCCGGGGTGGATGTCGATACCGGTGCGGCTGTGGGCGTATTCTGTCATAATCCGGGGAACGAGGGGGACTCCCTGTGTATAGAGAAAGTGGGCAATCCGATAGACGGTGATTGCGAACAGCCCTGGATAGCAAAAGATGATCTCATCAAAATGACGGGAGGCCGGATCTCCTTCATAGGCGGCACGAACGTCTTTTGACAGTGTCTCCTGCAGGTCCGGGATTGCCTCGACAAATTTCAGGGCGACCTCCTGGCTTCGTTCTTCGCAGCGGATACAGGGCTGGTTAAAACGTATGCAGTCATGACGTATGGCATAGGCGATCTGCCCCGAGAGGACATCGAAGAGTTCTGTCACTTCTTCACCCAGGTAGTAGTGTACGTTCACATCATCCAGGCGCTTGTGTGAGAAGTATCCCGGATAGAGAACGGGGAATGTTTTGTAAATAATGTCAATGATGGCGTGTCTTGAAGGAATCGGCTCGGGACCGATATGATGAAAGCGGCCGTCTTGATTATACCGTGAGACAATCCGCTGAATGAGCGAGGGGATCTTCGCGCGAATGTCATGGGTTGCCGTAATTTCTTCCTTGCATTTATCCTGCATGTTTATGCCTTCCATGTTCACTGTTCCTCCTATGAATTTGCGCAGACGCCCTGGGTCATTGTCCAGTATGGCGAGATACTTCTGAGTCTTTCGATAATGGGCGGCAGCTTATTGATGACGAAATCAATCTCATCTGCGGCATTGTACACGCTGAGGCTGAACCGTATCGAGCCATGGGCCATGGTGTAGGGCACTCCCATGGCGCGAAGCACATGAGACGGCTGGAGTGAACCCGATGTGCATGCAGACCCGGAAGACGCGCAGATGCCATACTGGTCCATCAGAAGGAGGATGCTTTCGCCTTCGACGAACTCGAAGCTTATGTTTGTCGTGTTGGGGAGGCGTTCCTGTTTGTTGCCATTGACACGGCTCTGGGGGATCGCCTTCAGCAGCTCATTCTCCAATCTGTCCCGGAGGGACCTGACAAAGGTATTTTCCTTGTCAATGTTCTGCAGGGCGAGCTCACAGGCCATTCCGAGACCAATAATTGACGGTACGTTCTCTGTTCCTCCCCGGCGCCCCTTTTCCTGATGACCACCGATGAGAAAGGGCGAGAACTTCGTCCCTTTCCTGACATAGAGGACTCCGATCCCTTTTGGTGCATGGAGTTTGTGCCCTGAAAAGGACAGCATATCTATCCGGTTTTTCTTCATCTGTATGGGCATTTTCCCTGCAGCCTGTACCGCATCAGTATGAAAAAGTATTCCCTTCTCTCTGGCGAGTACTGCCGCTTCCTTGACAGGAAATATAACGCCTGTCTCATTATTGGCCCACATGATACTTACAATCGCCGTATCGGGGGTGAGGCTCTTTTCGTATTCCTCCATATCGAGCCTTCCCTCACTGTCGACGGCAAGCTCCGTAATGCGGTATCCCTTAGCGGCAAGATGTTCGCAGAGGACTTTCACGGCCGGATGTTCAACCCTCGTTGTGACGATGTGGTTTTTGTCGGGATGTATGCCGAGGGCAGAGAGGATTGCCGTATTGTCGCTTTCGGTACCGCAGCTCGTGAATACGATTTCTTCAGTCTCAGCCCCGAGGAGAGCAGCCACTTTTTCCCGTGCTTCAACGATTGCCTTCGCTACCTGGCCGCCAAAAGAATGCATACTTGAAGGGTTCCCATAATAGTCGTGAAAATATGGGAGCATGGCATCGAGGACTTGCCTGTCCACCATCGTCGTAGCATTGTTATCGAGATAGATGGTCTTCATGAAACCACCTCCTCCACAACGAGTTCAGGAGAAACAAGCTCTTTCAGCTTCCACTCCACAAACCCCTTCAAGGTTGCCTGCGATGCCTGGCAGGTCGAACAGGCACCCCTTGTTGCCACGAGCACCCTGTTTCCCACGACATCAACAAGATCGATATCGCCGCCGTCATGCTTAAGCGATGGTCTGATCTCCCGTTCGATCGTCTCTTCGATCATCCTGATCTTCTGGATATTGGAAAGCCTCGGTCTCTCAACGGGCCGTTCCTCTTTTTTTGCGGCATGAACCCTGTCTATTAAAGTCTGTATCTTTTCATGGCAATTCGTGCAGCCGCCGCCTGCCTTGGTGTAGTTTGTTACTTCCTCAACGGTGGTAAGATGATTCTGTCTGACAGCGCGCTCAATCTCTCCGTCGGTGACACCAAAGCAAACGCAGACGATCTCTTCTTCCGGCTTCTTATGGGATATACCGCGGTAATTCTCGATAGCCTTCTCAAGGGCCTCCTGCCCGAGAACAGAACAGTGCATCTTTTCCGGCGGCAGCCCGCCCAGATAGTCGGCAATATCCTGGTTTGTTATTGCAGTTGCCTCCTCTATAGTCTTACCCTTCAGCATCTCGGTGAGAGCCGACGCAGAGGCAATAGCGCTGGCACACCCGAAGGTCTTGAATCTCACATCCTTAATACGCTTGTTTTCGTCGAGCTTGAACGTGAGCTTCAGTGCGTCGCCGCATGCAATGGAACCAACTTCAGCCACCCCGTCGGGGTCTTCGATCTCACCGACGTTTCTCGGATTCAGGAAATGCTCCCTTACCTTATCTGTATATTCCCACATGGCTTAACAACCCCTTATTAATATTTTCCCCACATAATGATACACGAAATATAGACATCGCTCAATTCATTATTTGAAGACCGCATTAAGCCCGAGGTCTTTTATCATTTCTTTATCAAGCTCCTGGTCTCTTCCCCGGGTGGTTAAATAATCACCGATCATGAGGGAATTGCAACCTGCCATAATTCCGAGGGGCAGGAGTTGTCTTAAGTTTCTTTCCTTGCCGCCGCAGAGCTTTATATCCTTATCGGAAAGGATAAACCTGTATATTGCTATTGTGATCAGAATTTCAATCGGGGAAAGCTGCGGAATATTCTCAAGGGGTGTGCCGGGTCTCGGGTTCAGGATATTCACCGGAACACAGTCCACATCGAGTTCTTTCAATGTCATTGCCAGTTCTATCCGCTGTTCCATGGTTTCCCCAAGACCTATGATTCCCTCGGAGCATGTGGACAGGCCCGCCTCTTTTGCGGCTTTTACCGTATTTATATTCTCTTCATATTTGTGGGTGGAACAGATATTATCGAAAAAGCTTCTTGCTGTCTCAAGGTTATGGTGGTAACGGAGCAGACCTGTGTTTTTCAATTTAAATGCCCTTTCTTTAAGCCTTTCAACGATATTATCAATGCACATTATTATATCCTTATTATATCCTTTCTATATCATAAGCATTTCTTTGTCTATATGAGTCTTGTTTATTGTGTGTCTGTTAACAAAACCATTATTTGATTCTATGGTAACAGGGAAGGAATCAACTTTCCCATAAAACGCCATAAGATTCCCTGCTGTTTGCATAACGTCATAATCTAATACTCCGAATAAGAGCCCCTGGGGTCCCTTGAATTCCAGGGGTGCAAGAAAAGTACATCCATCTGATGCCGCTGCCTGAAGCCGTTTGTTTTCATCCTCGTTCCTGCCGAGAATCAGTTTTGTATCCTCATTCAGCCTGAAGTGCCTGCCGATCTTCAGGAGGGCCACATCTTTCATGGTATATGAATTTGAGTAAGCAAAGAGGTCCTTCAGTTTTTGTGCAAAGATCGGGTCTGTAAGGAGACATCCGCCGCCGGGGCAACTGAACTCTTTGAGCTGGTAGCTGTCTGCAAGATTATACTGGGGTTTTCTTGTCCGTCCGGTGATATCCAGCAGTTTCTCTCTATCTAATATGCCTTCCTTTTCAGGTAATGTCGGTTCAAAATGCTTTGCCGAAAGAGGCCTCACAATCAAGCCTTCAAGACCGCTTTCTTTTTCAATCAACCGCATGGCGTCCCTTCGCTGGGACATGGGTCTCTGGCCTAAAACTTCTCCGGTGACGACAAAGCTTGCACCGACCTCATCCATTATTTTACCGGTTTCCTTTAGCATGAATATCCTGCAATCAATGCAGGGGTTCATATTTTTCCCGTAACCGTGTTTCGGCATCTTTACGATCTCCAGATACTCCAGACCTTTGACCTTCACTGTCACCTTAATGTTGAGCTCACTGGCAGTCCTCACAGCCTGAAGACCACACCCCTTGTTACCTTTAGTACAGTTGCAAAAAGGAGAGGTAAAGTGGAGCGCTGCCATTTCAATCCCCTGATCCATGATCAACTTTGTTGCAAGAAGGCTATCCAGTCCCCCGGAGAGTAAAGATATGGCCTTTTTATTCATTTTATCCTCCATCGGAATGCATCATGAAACAGGGTAAATTCCAGCAATTCAATCTCCTGGTAAAACATTTTATGCATGTAAGGTTTTCCTCAATGAGGTCGTTTTATTCGCTGACAACTTCATTGAATGACCCGGCCCTTTCCCCACATCCCTCCCAAGGGATTCGATCCTCATAAGCACGCAACCGGCACAGTGATCGGCGCCCTCATCAATACAGGGCTTACCGGGGTAGAGAAGATAGTCCTTTCTGTGCTTGACCGGCGTATCGTTCGGCATGAATACATTTGCGCCCCTTTGAAGGGCAAGATTTCTTCCCTCACCGGGGAAGACAGCATCATAGGCCGTTGTTGCAGGTATGTGGGCATCAGGATTGAAAATACGGAGAACGGCCAGGGCCTTGAAAAATATCTCCCCATCCCCTTCATATGCATTCTTTTCTTTTCCGAGAGGCGTATCCGGATGAGGTATGAAAGGGCCGATCCCTATCATGTCGAGGTCAAGTTCCCGGCAGAGGAGGATATTCCTTGCCAGGATGCCATGCGTTTCACCCGGGAGCCCTATCATGAAACCGCTTCCGGTCTGTACGCCCAGTTCTTTTAGTGCATAAAGGCACGCCAGTCTTTCTTCGAGCGTGCAATCGGGATGGAGCCTGCGGAATAATTCGGGGTCACTTGTTTCAAATCTGAGCAGATACCGGTCCATGCCGCAGTCCTTCCAGTAACGATAGGTTTCATAAGGTCTGTTCCCCACAGAAACTGTAACAGCCAGAGGGGTTTCCTCCTTGATCCTCAATATGATATTCCCGATTTCCCTGTCATTTATTCCTGGTGTTTCTCCTGATTGAAGGACAACGGTAGTCTGCTGTCTGAAGATCATGGCGCGGGCAGTGGTGAGTATCTCTTCGGAGGTCATGGTATAACGGTTCACTGCATGATTCGACGCCCTGATCCCGCAGTAAAGACAATCGTTAGCACAGTTGTTCGAAAATTCGATAATGCCCCGGATATATATTTCATTACCCATAAGAATTTGCCTTATCCGGTCAGCCTCTTTGTAGAGTTTTTCCAGTTCCTCTCCTTTACAACCAAAAAGGGTCATAATTCTCTCAAAGGAATAATCCAACTCTGCGAAACCATATTGTTTATCTAATCTTTTTCTTTCCATGAGCACAGTATACACTAAAACCCTATAAATATGATAGGATTAGTTTAGTATTGTTCCGTCCTGATAAATTCATGGATAGCTGTCGCTGACCTGCGGAGGTCCCAAGCTTGTTCTGTTTCAGAGCATTTCCTCGGGTGCGAACCAGGAAAGAATATTCAAACCTATCCTTTGCCACCAGCGTGTCATGGGCTCATTATAATAACGTACCTCTTTACCATCCTCCTCCGTAATCCAGGTAAGCTTTCCATCCTGCGGGCGCGAAAAGTCTTCCCCCGGCAGTTTCGCCTCGAAGGTGACCCGGTATGCATTTTCCGGAGAAGTGGCTGTCTCAAAAAGACGTGCCACTTGCCTGGCTATCTCCGGACTCCTCACCACGATACCGTTCTGCGTATCAAACCATGCCGAGCGAGGATCAAGATTGAAGGAACTCACGAAGAGTACGTTACGATCAAGAACAAGAGTTTTTGCATGCAGGGCTCCCTGCGAGGAACTGCCAATGTCTCGTCGGTACTCTGCGAGACTCTCACCGGAGGTTGGCTTCATTTCATACAGGTCAACGCCAAGCCGGAGCAATGCCTTGCGGTATCTTGCGTATCCTGCGTGGACTACCTTAGCATCATTGGAGGCCAGGGAATTAGTCAGGATTTTCACCTTGGCTCCTCTTTCACGCAGACCCTCAAACAACTGCATCCCGGCCTTACCCGGCACAAAATAGGGCGATATCAAAAGCGCTTCGGTCTGAGTCTCATCAATGAGACTGTTAATATGGGGCGCCATGTAGAACGTAGGTTCATTCTCCCGCGAAGAAGCGACCTTTCCAGGCCGGTCCCAATGATATTCGCCCTCCGTCCAGACTACGGGCAGGTTGCCATATTTGAAATGCTCCAAATGTTGGTTTTCCCGGAGTTGCTCTGCATACACCGTATCCTTCATTTTCTCCTTATGGGTTTGCAGCACTGCCCGACACTCCTCAAGGTTTTCAACGCTTGGAGGCGACCGCACAAAGGCATCTATGGGAATGGCAAATTCACTGTTCCAATACTCGTCAAAAGCAGACGATATCTTCTCCGTAATAGGCCCCAGGGTCAAAATGTCGAGATCGGAGAAGTTCACGTCCGTCCGCGCGCCGAAATACTCATCGCCAATATTACGACCTCCGACTATAGCTGCCGTGTTGTCGGCGATAAAGACCTTATTGTGCATCCTTCGCTTCAGCCTCTTGGGTCCATAGCCGTACTGAAGCATCCTTGAAAGTATTAATGAACGGTGGCCTGAAAAAGGGTTAAAAGTGCGAACCTGTATGTTGGGATGGGCCGCTATCATCGCGAAGCTGAAGTCCTTGCCCGTGATGTTCCAATCGTCAACAAGGAGACGTATCCTGACCCCCCGGTCAGCCGCCGCAACCATACGCTCAAGGAGAAGCCTGCCCGTTACATCATCATAAAAAATATAGTATTGCAGATCGAGGCTGTGATCGGATCTATCAATCAGATACGCACGGGCCAGAAAAGAATCTATGCCTGAAGAAAGGAGACAGAAGCCTGACTCTCGTGGATGCTGTTCCATCTGAGCCCCGAATTCTCTTCCCAGGCGTGTCTCATTTGATGACGGAATGGCTGAAGAGCGGGTTCGCTGGTAGCTGTCGAGGGAAAGACTTGCACACCCACTGAAAGACATGCATATCAGAACGAATAATAACGGAAGAGTATGCCATATCGCTCTACGCTGCTTCATTCTGTTTTCCATGCATACCGTCCCTCCACAATTGACTCCCACAATAGATAGAGCCTTCATACACGTACTGCCAAATAGTCAATTCAGGCCATAGCCGATTACAATCGCGACAAAATTGTTGATTTCCGGATTACTTGTTTAACTCTGTCTTTTTGAATTCTCTCCCCTTCCAGATCATATAGATGGTAGGGTAGATGACCAGTTCCAGTATCATTGAAGTGATTACACCGCCAACCATGGGGGCTGCGATCCGCTTCATCACATCGGCCCCAGTTCCGTGACTGAACATGATAGGTATGAGACCGGCAAGGATGACGCTCACCGTCATGATCTTGGGGCGGATTCTCTTGACGGCGCCGTGCATAATGGCGTCTTTGAGATCGCTTAAACTCTTCAACCTCCCTTCCTTTTTCCACTGATCGTGGGCAAGCTCAAGATAGAGGAGCATGACGACCCCGGTCTCCGCATCAAGTCCCGCAAGGGCGATCAAGCCAACCCATACGGCTATGCTCATGTTGTAGCCGAGGAGGTAGAGAAGCCAGAATGAACCTACAAGGGAGAAGGGAACAGCGAGGAGGACGATAATAGTCTTCATCACCGACTTTGTATTAAAGTATATAAGAATGAAGATGATGAGGGCGGTAAGGGGTATAACGAGCTTCAGCCTCTCGTGTGTTTTTACGAGGTACTCATACTCGCCGCTCCACTCGAGGCGGTAGCCCTCAGGTATTTTTAAGGTAGCAACGCTCTTTTTCGCCTCGTCTACATATCCTCCTACATCCCTGCCTGAAAAATCAATATAGACATAGGATGTAAGGAGGCCTTCTTCGCTCTTTATTGCCGTTGGGCCTTTTGTGATCTTTATATCTGCAAGTTCACCGAGGGGGATCTGGACAGATTGCGGTTTTAGAGATGCGAATTGGATTCCTGACCCCTGGCCCCTGACCCCTGACCCCATCGTTTCATTTGCTTGGCTGCTCCCCATCCCGCTTGTTGGCACGAGAACCCTTTTCAATTTATCCACATTATCCCGCAATTCCCTTGCGTAGCGGATATTCACAGGATAACGCTGCCTCCCTTCCACGGTAGTCGTTACATTCATTCCGCCGATGGCGGCCTGTATCACATCCTGGACATCTTCCACGGCCAGACCGTACCGGGCAATCTCGTCACGTTTTATTTCAAAATCCAAAAAGTAGCCTGTTGTTACCCGCTCCGCATAGGCGCTCCGCGTACCCGGGATGTTTTTTACATGGTGTTCTATTTCAAGGCCGATCCGTTCGATCTCGTTAATATCGGGGCCAAGCACCTTAATCCCAACCGGGGTCCTGATCCCCGTAGAAAGCATATCCATACGGGCCTTAATGGGCATGGTAAAGGAATTGGCAACACCGGGAATGGTGAGGGCGTCGTTCATATCATTTTTCAGTTTTTCAACGGTCATGCCTTTTCGCCATTCCGATTCAGGCTTCAGGTTGATAATGGTTTCGAACATCTCAAGAGGCGCAGGGTCGGTGGCAGTCTCTGCTCGCCCCGCCTTCCCGAAGACCTGCGAGACTTCAGGCATCTTCTTCAATATTTTGTCCTGAAGCTGCAGAAGATCTGTTACGACGGAAATGGATGGCGCAGGCGCCGTGACAGGCATGAAGAAGAGTGTGCCTTCATAGAGAGGCGGCATGAATTCTGAGCCGAGTTTCATGAATGGATAGGCAGTCATAAGGAGGATAATAAGGGCAGATATAAGCACAGTTTTCTTGAACCGGAGGGCGAACTCTGCGACCGGTGTATAGAGTTTGTGGAGGATGATGCTGACGGGATTTTTTTCTTCAGGCCGTATCTTCCCCCGGATAAAGAGTGTCATGAGGACCGGCGTCAGTGTCACCGCAAGGAAGGCAGAAAAGAGCATGGCAAAGGTCTTGGTATAGGCAAGTGGTCTGAAAAGTCTTCCTGCCTGTGCCTGAAGGGTAAATACGGGAAGAAATCCCACGGTAATAACAAGAAGTGCAAAGAAGAGCGATGGCCCCACCTCTTTGCATGCTTCGATAATAACATCAACCCGGCTACGGTGGTGTTCGGCGTCTTCTGACCCCTGACCCCCGATAGACTCATTCGAGGGCAGGCCCCTGACCGCTGACCGCTGACTTTCCCATTCTTCCAGCTTCTTGTGGGCATTTTCCACCATAATAATGGAAGCATCAACCATGGCGCCGATGGCAATGGCAATACCGCTCAAGCTCATGATGTTCGAAGTGACCCCAAGGTAGTACATAGATATGAAAGACATAATGATTGCCATAGGTAATGTGAGTATGACGACAAGGGCGCTCGGCAGATGGAAGAGAAACACAATGCAGACCACGCTCACCGCAATGGAGAGCTTAACTATTTCTTCTTTGAGGGTGGCAATGGAGCGGTGTATCAGGTCAGATCGGTCGTAAGTCACGACAATCTTTACCCCTTCAGGAAGGCCCGGCTCAATAGTCTTTTTAAGCTTTTCCTTTACCCTTTCAATGACATTGAGGACATTTTCGCCGAACCTTATTACGACAATACCTCCCGCCACTTCTCCCCTGCCGTCAAGCTCTGCAATGCCCCTTCTTATCTCAGGGCCGAGCTGCACCCGGGCTATATCTTTCAGGTAGATCGGTGTTCCGGCGGTATTTGCGCCAACAGAAATCTGTTCAATATCCTTTACGCCTTTTATGTACCCCTTTCCCCGCAGCATGTATTCAAAGCCTGAAAGTTCCAGAACCCTTCCCTCAACATCGAGGTTGCTCCTTCTCACGGCCTCCATGACCTTTGTTATGGGGATATTGTACGCGGAGAGCCTGCTTGGGTCTACGGTGACCTGGTACTGACGTACATAGCCGCCGATACTGGCAACCTGGGAAACTCCGGGAACGCTCTCGATGGCGAGCTTCAGGTTCCAGTCCTGAATGGAACGCAATTGGGCAAGGTCATGCTTCCCCGTCTCATCGACAACGGCATAGGAGAATCCCCAGCCGACGCTCGTTGCGTCAGGGCCGAGGACAGGATTGACATCGGCGGGGAGTTTGTTTTTTACTGCCTGGAGGTACTCCAGGACCCTGCTTCGCGCCCAGTAGATATCGGTACCCTCCTGAAAAATGATGTAGATGAAAGAGCTGCCGAGAAAAGAAAAACCGCGTACCGCCTGCACCTTAGGCGCCGCAAGAAGCGTGGAAGAAATGGGGTAGGTAATCTGGTCTTCCACGAGGTCGGGGCTTCTCCCGGTCCATTCGGTATATATAATAACCTGCGTATCGCTGAGATCGGGTATGGCATCGAGGGGAGTATTCTTTAATGCCCAGTACCCCCAGGCTGCCAGGGCGAACACCATCAGGAAGACGATGAATTTATTCCGTGCACTGTATTCTATAATTTTTGCTATCATATTAAAATCAGTGAATAGTCGATAGTGAATAGTGAATAACAAAAGCAATTTCTGTTAAATATCCACATAATGCACTCCACTGCCTCCTTTCAATTTAAAATCAGTAAACAGTATTAATGAAGAGTGATTTTGGCTTTTCTTGCTCCAACTATTCACTATTCACTAACAACTATTCACTATATTTCAATGTTTATGCCCTCCTGCGGGCGGCGTGCTCCCCGGTTTTGTCTTTGATTCGGCGCCGAGGGGTACAATGCCCTTCAGCTTTGCCTCGGAATCGATAAGGAAGTTGGCCGACGTTGCGATCTTTTCTCCAGCCTTCAGACCTCCTGTAATTTCCACCAGCCCCTCTGCCCGCAGTCCGGTTCTCACCTCTCTCGGCTCAAAATAGCCGTTTCCCTTATCCACATATACCACTTGCCGTATTCCTGTATCTATGACAGCGTCATCCGGTATGGCAAGCTTCTTTCCAAGTCCAATCTTTATTTCCACATTGGTGTACATCTGGGGCTTGAGCTGTCCACCAGGATTCGGAATTGAGAATCTTACCTTTGCAGTTCTTGTTTCACCCGATAGCGCCGGGTACACATAGTCGATCTTCGATGAAAAAACCTTGCCGGGGAAGTAGCTCAAGGTAATGTTGGCTATCTGCCCGACCTTAATAAGGGGCAATTCATACTCGTAAATATCCGAGATAACCCAGACATTAGAGAGATCGGCAATGTCAAAAAGTTTTTCTCCAGGCATGGTGCGCATCCCCTGTACCGCCGTTTTTTGCATAATATACCCGCTAACAGGGCTGTAGATGGTTAAAGTACGGATCGGCTTTCCTGTTGCTGCGATATTTTCAATCTGATCGTCTGTTATATCCCATAATTTCAGCCGTTGCCGCGCTGCCTGGAGGATGGCACCCGCGTCTTTTGAGAGCATCAATCCCATATCATCACTCTTTCTGGATTTGCTCCAGTTGAGAAGATTCAGAAATTCCTGCTGGGTTGCGTAGAGCTCAGGACTGTATATCTCTGCCAGCGGATCGCCCTTCTTTACGTATCTGCCAACATAGTCGGCATGGAGCTTCTCAATATAACCTTCATACTTGGTGTTTATTGTTGTGAATTTTCGCTCGTCATATTCGATGCGACCCACAGTCCTGATAATCTTCTCAAGGGGTCTTGCAGAGACCTGGGCGGTTTTTACGCCGATAAGCTGCTGTTTCTCGAGGGGGATCTCAACGGTTGGGGTTTCCTGTTTTGCAGCCTCTTCGCTCTTTGCTATGGGTTTTTCCTTCACCTTGGTTGGAGCTGGTTTAGCGTGCTGAGAATAATCTGCCTGGGTCAGCGCCAGTACAGGGTAAAGCAGCAATACTAACACAACAACTGCAATTGGTATACCTTTTCCTTTCATTTTATGCCCCCTTCCGGCCCCTGACCCCTGACCTCTAATCCCTGGTTCCCGGCCCCTGATCCCTGACTCGCGCCCCCCGTTATCGCTTCAAGCCGTGCGATCGCCTTCTCTCTCTCCACAAACTGCCCCCAGTAAAGGGTCTCATAGTCAAGGACGGTTTTTAGTCTCGTAATTACAGTAATTGCTTCTGTTTTGCCATTTACATACCCGGCAAGGGAAAGTTCAAAGTCCTGATAGATCTTCGGGATTAAGCCATCCTTATACAGCTTCATGAGATTATCTGACGTATTGACCATTGAGTAGTTCTCTCGTATGCTCGAAGAGAGCATATAATGAGTTGCCCTGAGGTCTCTCTTTGCTTCAACGAGTGAAGAATTGGCCTCATTTACAGCCTGACTCTGTTTTGTCTTATTATAGATCGGGAGATTGACAGTTGCGGTAAGGCTCCACATATCCAGGAAACCCTGGGTTCTCGGGAAGTAACCTGCGCCGATGGTTACGTCAGGATAATATTCCTTATGGGCCATTTTTACCTTTGCTTCTGCCCCCTGTATCATCTTTTCCTTCGATTTTATCTCAGGTGAATTATCTTTTACCAGTTGCAGGAGGTCTTCGATTCTGTATGCATAAGGAGGAGAATGAGGCGATTCGACAGGGCGGCCAAGGGGTGCATTCACCTCTTTCCCGATGGCGGCGTTGATCATGCCTTCCAGGGCCTGCATCTTCTGCTTCAGCATCTCTTCTTTCTCAAGGGACATATACTTTTCCGTCTGCGCCATTACCACCTCCTGCTGAGAACCCATGCCCGATGAATAGCGAGCAAGCGCTGCACTTTCTACCCTTGAGAAAAGCTTGTTTCTCTCTTCCAGGATGTCAATGTTTTTATAGGCAAGGAAGAGGTCATAATAGAGTTCCTTGATTTTAGCGACAACCTTTAATCGGGCAGCATGGTACGTGGAGGTAATGCCCTCCGCCTCCTTTGTTGCCATCTCGCCCTTCAGGGCGCGCTTTCCGGGGAAGAGAAACATCTGGGATATACCGAACATCCCCTGGGCATTCGGTTCTTCTCCGATAGTGAATTTTTGGAACCCTTCATTCTGATACCCGAACATGAACATCGGATCGGGAAGGCTCTTCGCCTGAGGTATCCGGTATCCCGCAGCCTGTGCCCTTGCTTCAATCATTTGTATCTCGGGGTTATTCTTAAGTCCCTCGCTGATCAGGTCGTTCAGGCTCAGATTGCCGGAAGTATCGGCAAAGAGGGGGGAGCAGAGAGCGAAGAGGGAGAAGAAAACAGTGAATAGTGAATGGTGAATAGTGAATAGTGAAAAGCAACCGCCACCCCCCGGTCCCCGACCGCTGACCCCTGCTTCCTGACCCCTGACCCCTGTATTCCTACTTCGCATCGATGGTAAATTTCGCTGAAATTGTTTCATGATGTGTTATCCTCACTTCGACATTCCATGAACCTGCCATGGAGAAATTTATCTTAGCCTTATAGGAGTTGCCCTTCACCTGAGTATCGGCCTTGTAGTTTATTGCAGGCATACCGGGCATTGCAGGCATAGAGTAATTGACAACCACTTTTGCACCGGTAACGTATTTGGCGGCAGCATCTTTTATTGTTATCTCCATGTTATTGTTTCCTACAGCAGGAGAGTTCCTGTCAATTTTGACAATGACATCGTATCCACCCGCCTTTTTCTGTACCTCGTAATCCTTTGCCGATACGATGGTCGCCACCATTAATACCATAAAAAGAATAATTGCCAGTTTTTTCATTATTACCTCCTCTGTTTTTATACTATTAAGTAATAGCAAGTTTTTCTTGCTTTGCAAGTACCTTATTGATGAGCCCGCTCTTTAAACACCTCATGAATGCATCCGCCACATCTTCCTTCCATTGTTTACCTTTATTGGCTTCAATCTCCGCCGACACTGCATCCATATCCATTTCCATCCTGTAAGGCCTCGTGCTTATCATCGCATCGTAGGAATCTGCCACTGCAAGTATCTGTGCGTACAAAGGAATTTCAAGACCTGCCTTTCCTTCGGGATACCCTTTTCCGTCATACCGTTCATGATGGTATAGTACCCACGGTATAATTTCCTTGAGGGATTCGAGTTCCCCTAAAATCTTCGCTGTAGCAACCGGGTGTTTTTTCATCTCCTTCCATTCGTCATCGGTAAGCCTTCCTGTTTTTCTCAGAATGGCGTCAGGGACGGCAATCTTTCCTATGTCATGCATCAAGCCGGCCATATAGAGGTGTTCGAGCATATTTTTGTCAATGTTCATTTCTTTTCCCAGCACCACCACATAATCGGCAACCCGCGAAGAGTGCCCCTTTGTATATGGATCGCGGGCGTCAAGGGCGGAAACGAGAACCTTCATTGCCGAGAGCCTCTCCTGTTCGCGCTCCCTCAACCTATGCATCTGAACTTCACGGTAAGATACAATGCACCCCATTAACAACAAAACTATTGCAATAGCCCTTATGCTCAGCGCAGATCTTCCTATACCGGTTTTTGCGTCATACAGCTCGGTATCATGTATTTTCACATGTTCAGTGGCCTGTTTATTGAGTTGCCTTATATGAGACTGAACCTCTTTTTTCGATATCCCCTCCTTTGAAATCTTTGAAAGAAAATTTTCTGCTGTGAGAATCATTCCTTCTATGTGTTTCCGATAATCGGGATCCCAGTTCATTGATACGCTTTTGAGGTTTTTTGTCGATTCCTCAAGCATCATGAGCGAGCTCCTATCAGGATACCCTTTGCTGTCGATGTCCATATCCACATGTTTTACGGCCTCTTCAAAGGACTTTACGGAATGGATCGTCGGTGCATAAAAATCAGTTACTCTTTTGCTGAAGACCGTAACCTGATAAACGAGGATCATTATCAGTCCTGCAACAGCGATAGATAGACCAAAAGTAATTACAAATACGGACGATTTCATTACTTTGACAATATTCATCCAGTCTGCGCTCCTGTGGTTGCTCATTGTTATGTGAGTACCCCGTCCGACACCAGAAGCACCCTGTGTGCATATGCCGCATAGTCCATATTGTGTGTCACCATGATAATCGTCATAACGTCGTCGTTCAGAGTTTTAAGGAGCCCCATAATCTCCCTCCCGGTTTTTGAGTCGAGATTGCCTGTAGGTTCATCGGCGAGTAGTATTGGCGGGCGGTTGACAATGGCGCGGGCAATGGCAACCCGTTCCTGCTCTCCACCGGAAACCTGACTCGGAAGGCGTTCCGCCTTTTCCAAAAGGTTAACCTGTTTCAGGGCTTCAAGAGCCATGGCACGCTTCTTAGCTTTTTTTTCTTTTACGGTGGCCAGGGGGAGCATCACGTTCTCTGCGAGAGTCAGATAGGGGATGAGGTGAAAATTCTGGAAGACAAAGCCTATAGATTTCTGCCTGAAGTCGGCTCTTTCGTCCTGTCCGAGAGCATATACATCAACACTGTCTACCATGAGTTTTCCTGAAGTGGGGGTATTCAAGGCGCCCACTATGGAGAGTATGGTCGATTTTCCTGAACCCGATTCACCCATAACTGCCACAAATTCACCTGCGTCGATAGCAAAACTTGCTTCCCTTACAGCAGTCACCATCGCCTCTCCTTTCCCATACTGTTTTACTATTTGATCTGCTTGTATCAGCTTCATTATTTATCCTCCTGATAGTCTATTCTAAAGCGCCCGAAGCGCCTCATTAGGGTCAAGACGAGCCGCCATGAGCGCCGGATAAGTGCTTGACGTAAGTCCAACAAAAATTGCCAGCATAAATGCCCCTACAGCGAGGACAGGGCTAAACGGGACTACAGCGCCATGACCTTCAGTGAAAAACGGAATCAGCATCTTTGTTGCGAAAAAACCGGCAAAATACCCGAGGATACCTGCCGCCCCGGAGATGATGGCAGCCTCAAGGAGAATGATCCGTATGATATGGCTCCTCCGGAAACCCATGGCCCGGAATATGCCGATTTCGACTGTACGCTCCCTTACGCTCCCCATCATTGTTACGAGTACCATGAGGCTCCCCACAAGCAAGACCAGGGCTGAAACCCCATAGGAAAATTTCTCGAACTGATTGAGTGTTTCCATGCGGCCCTTCACTACCTGTTGAATGGCCATGACATTAGCGCCCGGGAGAACGTCGGAAATCTGCTGTACCATTTCGGGGATAGGGCAGCCCGTGCAGAGGGCAGCAACTTCGGCCATGGAGATACGTCCTTTTTTGCCAAGGAGCTCCTGGGCCATGGGTAAAGGCGTGAAGATGAGGCCGTCATCCTGTGATCCCGTTGTTTCAATCACACCTGTTACCTGAATTGTCTTGTTGCTCATCTTGAATGTGTCACCCGTTGTAAGCCCTGATACACGGGCTGCCTCTGCGCCTAAAACCGCTCCATCTTCGTCAGGTGTTTTGCCTTTAACGTTCCACCATGGTCTCAGCATCTGAAAGGCCTGAAAATCGACACCTGCCATAAGTATACGCTGACCGTTGATTGTAACGGGGCCAAGGATCATCGGTCCGACGGCGGCAACGTTCCCGGCGTTTTTTATATTTTTGATATTATCCAGTTCTTCTTCCCTGATCTCCTGCATCTCAAAGGAGACCCCACCGAGCGAGAGCCCCCCATAGGTGAGCGAGAGGTTTTCAGTCTTGGGAACAATGAGGATATTGGCTCCATACATCTCCAGCTTGTGGTTGATATTCTGTTTCATTGCCTCCACAAGGCTGAGCAGAACAACTACCGTGCAAACCCCGGTAAAGATCCCTGCCAGGACAAAAAGGGCTTTAGTTTTCCTCCGTCTCAGGTTGCTCACAGCGATATCTTTGAGTGTCATCCTCTACCCCCTTTTACAGGGAAAAACTGTTTCCCCCTGAGGATATCTTCCGGCTGTATCACAACATTATTGTTTTCAATCTTCCGGACAAGTGGCGCCGGGTTGCATCCGCCTGTCACTTCATTTACTTTCGTCGAGAGAAAACGTCTTCCGCAGTTTCGGCAGACCATGAAGTCGTCTTTCTGATAATATCCACGTCCTGATTGAAAACAGACATCACAGGCATCAAAAGCGGCCCGGATAACCCCATCAGAGCTTTTTATAATAAAATACCTGATTGTATAGCCGTCATTTGTTTTGTGTTGAAAATACCGGGCTTTGCCGTCAGAGAAAGAGCTTACAGGGTGGGTAATTTCGCTTGCCCATGCAACCGGCGTAATACTTATGCCCGCCTGGCCGCTATCATTGTTATCCTTGGATCCTGTTTTTATCTGGAACAGAAAAACGACTGCAGCGAACAACGCGATGCAAGTAGTAAGGATGATCCAACGGAATGGACTCTTCTTTTCTTTTCCATCTCCGGGCTTTCTTGTTTTGTCCTGATGGTCTCCACCGCAACAATTCATTTTAAACATTTAAAACCTCCTCTACTGTATAGATTTTACACCATTAATAATGTAATGGAGTTTTTGAGGAGCCGGAATCCTGAAATAATCTGTTCAGGGTCGGCAGGTGGCTTTTGGGTTAACAGATGATGTTGAGGTTGGACAGGTAGATAAGAGTGGTCGGGCCTCTGGCAAGCAGCCAATAGAATACATGGCCCTTTATTTCAGGAGCATTGTGTGTAGTATCTGTATCTTCATAAGGTATTGGCGAATCCGTTGTACTTGTTGTTATATTTCTGAATAAAAACAAGGGATCGCCGGGTACTCCCTGTTTCAACTCACATGTACAGGCCTTGGACTCTGCAGAACAGCAACCCGACTTGCCAGTCATATTTTGGCTTTTGGACGACATCGGGCATGATGTTTCTGCGAACAAAGCAGTAGCAGCCATCGTTTGAGTCATAAATAGGCAGATAATGAAAATCGCACAGCACATGAAGCGGAATAGTTTTGATGAGGTCTTCATATCATAGTACCCATATAGGAATTGTATAGTTTAAATAGTACTTAATTTTTTGTCAATACTTTTTTATAAAAAGATTAACTTGACATTTGCAAGAATAAAAGTATACCTTTCCCTACTAAATTAGTAGGAGATAAAAATGAAGATATCCACAAAAGGCAGGTACGGGTTACGGGCTATGATCGACCTTGCAGAATCCTCGAAAAACGGTGCGCCTGTTTACTTATCGGATATCGCAAAGAGACAGGGCGTTTCGGAAAAATACCTGGAACACATTTTTGCGACCCTCCACAAGGCAGGCCTCGTGAAGGCACAACGGGGCAGAAATGGAGGATATGTCATCAACAGGGACCCGGATGGCATAACTTTGAACGAGATCATCACGGCACTGGAAGGGCCATGCAGCCTCGTTGACTGTGTTGATGATGTCAAAGCCTGCCCGAAGGTCGAAACCTGTGTTACACGGGACATCTGGATGATACTGGGCAATAAGATTGAAGAGGTCCTGAACGGGTACACCCTCTCGTCTCTTGTGCGGATGCAGAGTGAAAAAAGCCGGATAAATACCCCCATGTACTATATCTGAGAGCTCCAGGGCTGGCTCTATCGCCAGGCATTTCAGCCGCCATTCATTAAAAAATGATAAGGAGATAAAGACTGTGTCAGCAGGGAAGAAATTTATTAACATTGAAATCAAGAAGGCATTTTCCCTTAATAAGGGCAAGAAGATAAATATTTTTTCGAGCATTTTTGCGCAGGTGGGAATATTTCATTTGAATGGAAACAGTAAAGGATAAATATGGACATGCATGATATAACAGCGCAGATAACTGTTGAAGAGGCAAAATGGCTTATAGATACCAACGACAAGACGCTTTTGGTGGATGTTCGCGAAGACAGGGAAATGGCCGTTGGATATATCAGGGATACCCGTTTTATCCTCGTCCACCTTCTCGGTGATGAGATCGAAAGGTTGTCTGTAGAAAAAGACTCTCCTGTAATCATTTATTGCAGTTCGGGTGGCAATTCTGCCCTCGCCGCTTTAATATTGAGGGATATTGGGTACAAGAATGCCTATTCTCTTGAAGGTGGTTTCAATGCCTGGATGGAGGCCGGATATGAAGTTGTTTCTCAAGGCCACTTGACCACTGATCAGCTTAGGCGCTACAGCAGGCATCTTCTCCTTAATGAGATCGGAGAAGAGGGTCAAGCAAGACTGCTCTTGTCTAAGGTCCTCATTGTAGGGGCGGGCGGGCTTGGGTCACCTGCGGGGCTATATCTTGCAGCCTGCGGGGTGGGCACGCTGGGCATTGCTGATTTTGACAGGGTGGCTACGTCTAACCTGAACCGTCAGATATTTCACGGCACTCCGGATGTCAGGCGGTACAAGATAGATTCCGCCAAGGATGCAATAGAGAGGATTAACCCGGATGTCAGGGTTAATCTATACCGAGAACGTGTAACAGCCAGCAACGTAATGGGTATTATTGATGAATTTGATATTGTCATCGATGCCGCCGATAACGTAGAGACAAAGTTTCTCCTCAACGATGCCTGCTTTTTTGCTGGGAAACCGTACATCTACGGTGGAGCAGTACAGTTTGACGGACAGATGGGGGTATTTCATCCGAAGAAAGAAGGCCCCTGCCTGCGGTGTATGTTTCCTAAGCCTCCGCCGCAAGAACAGGTGCCAACTTGAAGTCAGGCAGGTGTCCTGGGGGTCGTCCCGGGGTTGATTGGTGTTTTGCAGGCTACAGAAACGCTGAAACTCCTTATTGGAATCGGCAGATCCCCTGTGGGGAGATATTTTATCTATAATGCATTTAAAGGGCAGTCCCATCAAATTGCGGTGGACAAGAATCCTGACTGCCCCCTGTGTAGTGAAAGACCAAGTATAGTAAGGTTGTGTGAATAAACATAGCATGGTCGATTTCTGCAATTCCTGAATTACAGGCTCTGAACACTGAGCTTTATTCTTTTTAAGGAGGATTTGAAGTGGCAAATATTTCGTGCAGTTTACACCAGTGTCCGTTTACCCGCAAGGCATGCACAGATTGTTCTGTTTACCGGGGAAGACATCATTTTATCGCCTCTTTTAGACAGGGCGACGGGCATAACAACGGACAAAAAGAACAACTGGCTGCGTATTTCCAGGCAGTGGAGAAACAACTGAACCCATGGGACGATAGTGAAAGTATTACAAAAGATGCGCCTACTATCAGGCTGGAGGTAGTTGATGCAGAAAGCAGTAAGGCCAGATATTGCGTGACCGATGAGGCTAAAACCTGGGATTGGGGTGATCCTGGAACGATGAGGATTATCGGCGACCGACAAGTGACAAGCTTTAAACACCTTATTGATATCCTTCGATACAAGGAGTCACAGGGAGATCAGGAAGTCAAGTTGTACGAATTTCCTCGTTTCATGTTCCTTGCCGGTGGGTAAAAAAATACAGACTTTTGCATAGGGTTGATTGTGTGTGGACTCTTGATTTTCCTGCAAAAGGAGGATTTTTATTTAGGATTAATTGAGGGTAAATGCATTATTTGGGTTACCTTACATGTTCAAATAGCCAAAGAAGGAGGGATAAGTTTTTAGAAGATTGATGAAACAAAAACGTCCCTCAAAGAACTTGGTTTGGACGAAAAAGTGATAGCTGAATAGAGTGGGTGAGGGGTTCTAATCGTGGGATTCAGCCCAGCTTTTCCCCATCCCCAGAGAAACCTTCAGAGGCACAGACAGCATGATCACATTTTCCATCTCGGTTTTCACGATGTCTTTAGCGATTTCTGCCTCTTCATCTTTTACCTCGAGAACCAGCTCATCGTGAATTTGCATGATCAGCCTTGATGAAAGGCCTTTTTCCTTCATCTTTCTGTGGATATTTACCATGGCCATCTTGATAATATCCGCTGCAGTACCCTGAATAGGGGCGTTCATTGCCGCCCTTTCACCCAGTTGCCGGATTGTGTTGTCATGATTGTTGATCTCCGGTATATGCCTGATCCTGCCGAAAATTGTTTTCACGTATCCTGTTGAGCGGGCGATCTCCAGGACGCTTTCCATGTAGGCTTTAACGCCTTTATGCTTTATGAAATACGTGTCAATGTAATATTGAGCCTCTCTAAAAGAAACGCCGAGCTCCTTTGCAAGGCCATAACCGCTCATGCCGTATATGATGCCGAAATTTATTACCTTTGCGGTCCTCCGCATGTCCTGAGTTACATTGTTCGCGTCTACTCCGAATACCTCCCGGGCAACTATTGTGTGAATATCTTCGCCCTTCATGAAAGAATCCACCAGAAGGGCATCCCCTGAGATGTGCGCAAGGACGCGGAGCTCTATCTGTGAATAGTCTGAGGAGAGCAGAAGAAAGCCATCCGCAGGGACAAACGCCTCCCGTATCTTTTTTCCTTCTTCGCCACGAATGGGGATGTTCTGGAGATTAGGGTCGCTGCTGCTCAATCTCCCCGTGGCCACAACCATCTGGTTGAAGGATGCATGGATTCGCCCTGTATGGGGGTTGATGAGGTTTGGGAGCACATCGATATAGGTGCTTTTTAACTTGGTGAGCGTCCTGTAGGCAAGGATTTGCTGTGGAAGAGGATGGAATGCAGAGAGTGTTTCAAGCACTTCTGTATCTGTTGAGAAACCGGTCTTGGTTTTCTTGACTGTGGGGAGCTGCAATTTGTCGAAGAGGATATGTGACAATTGCTGAGGAGAATTAATGTTAAAGAGTTCTCCCGCCAAAGAATGGATTTCCTTTATAATGGTATTGAGCCTCTTATCGAAGTCCCTTGAGAGGCCCATGAGGGCATGCCTGTCAACCTTTACACCGGTGTATTCGATATTTGCAAGGACCTCTATGAGGGGCATTTCGATATTGAAAAAGAGGTCTGTGAGTCCGAGTTTCTTCATTTTTTCAATCAGGAAATCCTTCAATTCAAAGAGCGAGGATGTGCTTTCAATGAGCTTATCCTTTAAATCAGAAGACGTTATCCCGACATCAAGAAATTCTTCCAATATTGCATTGATACTGTAATCCTTTCGCAGGGGATTGATAAGATAGGTGGCGAGCATGGTGTCGAAGAACTGTGAGGAGTCGAGGGGTTGAACCCCTGAACCCTGCTGTTTTAAAAGAAGGATTAAAAGCGGTTTGAGGTTGTGGGTGATGAGTTCGCCGGTATGAGTCATAACATGAAAAAGATCGTTTTCGCTCTGAGAGAAGAACACGCCATTGCCGTCGAAGGCTGCAAAACCCTCTAATTGCATCTCATAGGTGTTCTTCCCGAGAAACCTGGCAAATACTGCCACTTTTTCCATATTCAGACCGGAAAGTTCTACTTCGGGCCATCCTTTTATATTGGTTCTTGCGGTCTTTATTTCTCTGTAAAGGGCTGTAAATTCAAGGTCCATGAATATCTTACGGAGGGCCTCTGTATCGGGCTCTTTCTGCCTCAGGTTATCGATATGGATGTCTATCGGTACATCGAGTCTGATTGTGGCAAGTTCCCTACTCATAAGAACGAGGTCTTTGCCTTCTATAAGCTTATTTTTTACTGATGCCTTTTTAATCTCATCGATATGATTGTAAATCTCATCAATTGCCCCGAAGTTTACGACAAGCTCTCTGGCGGTTTTGTCACCGATACCCGGGGCGCCCGGGATATTATCAGACGTATCACCGCATAAGGCTAAATAATCCGTTATAAGTGTTGGTTTTACGCCGAACTTTTCGGCTACTTCTTTTTCGCCTATTAGGAGGTTCTTCATTTTATCAAAGACGAAGACCCTGTTAGAGACGAGCTGGGTCATATCTTTGTCGCTTGTAACGATATATATGGTTGTATCTTCTTTTTTTAATTTTTCTGTTATAGTGCCAATAATGTCATCCGCCTCAAAGCCTTCTTTCTCAAGGATCGGAAGCCCCATCGCCTGAAGGACCATCTTTACATAAGGAATCTGGGCAGACAGGTTATCCGGCATTGGTTGCCTTTGGGCCTTATACTCCTTGCAAATCTCCTCCCGGAACGATGGTGCCTTTGAGTCAAAAACAATTATCAGGATATCGGGCTTTTCCTCGTTCAGGAGTTTTTTGATCATACTAAGGAATGCATACGTAGCGTTCGTTGGAATACCCCTGGAGTTTGAGAGGTAGGGTGTTGCATAGAAAGCCCTGTATAGGTAAGAATGACCATCTACCAGAAAAACTCGTTCCGGAGCATGGAGCATGGAGCGTGGAGCATTGAGTTGAGAATCTTTTAATTCATCATTCATAGTGTATAATCCTTTTACAACGGGAAATACGTTTTAATTTTAAAGACCTTCTTTTCAGGAAACCTGTAAATTATTAATGAATATTTTTCTTCAAGCCCGGCAAGATACCCCTGAATGTCTTCCATGCTTCTCGCTGTTATGGTGAACCAGAGGTTCAATTCGCCGTCCCTCTCGTAATTGTGGGTAACGCCGTTGTGCCTGTTCAGTTCATTAACAAAGGTCAGCATAATATCTTCGTCTACCTTTACGCCACAGAGAGTGCTGACATATCTGAGTTTTTTCCGTTCAAGGATCGGCCCTATCCGGCGGATATACCCATCGTTTTTCAACCGCCTTACCCTTTCAAGGACCTCTTTTTCCTCAAGCTGAAGCGCCTTTCCAATCTCTGCGAAAGGTCTCCTGGCAAGAGGAAACTCTTCCTGAATGGTGTTTAGTATCTTTTTGTCTATTTCGTCCACGATAACCACATTATTATATCAGTAAAAAGTAAAAGGGGAAAGGTGAAAAAAGGAAGGCTGAAGGTAAGGAAGGCTGAAGACTGAAAGTAAAAGTGGAAGGAAAATAGACATAAAACTGCCGTTTAGTGCTATAATGCGACTATATCAAAAGAACTAAGGAGGAAGTAATTGAAAACACAAAGATGGTATGGGATAAAGAAAATGTTTTATGCTTTGTCTGTTTTTGCAATAATATTTGCATTTGTTTCCTGTAGTCAGAACGTTGCTTACCTCGATAAATTTGGGGATGTGGATGTCTCAATGGGTAATTATGATGAGGCCATCAAAGACTATACAAAGGCGATCAATTACAAACCGACTGACCCTGACGGGTATATCGGCAGGGCTTACGTGTATCAAAAGATGGGCAATCATGAACGTGCAATAGAAGATTATTCAAAGGCCATCGCGCTTGTGCCTTATGACTCAAATCTTTATTTAGCAAGGGGCTCTGCTTATGAACTACTGGGCAACAACGATCAGTCTATCAGAGACTACCAAAGGGCTGCAGCCCTTGGTAACGATAAAGCGCGGAGTTCCCTTATATCAAAAGGTATTGGATGGTAAAAAACCATATTGACCTGCGGGGCTTTGGCATAATATTACTGCTAACGCTTCTCTGGGGTTTTAATTATCCTGCCATAAAAGTGTCAAATGTGGGATTTTCCCCGATATTTAATGCACTACTAAGATCGGTTGTCGCATCCGTTCTCGGGGTTGCCTATTGTATAAGCATAAAACAACCCCTCTTTCACAGGGATATTCGCTTTTTCCACGGTATTGTTGTAGGAATGCTCTTTGGTATAGAATTTGTCTGTATATACCTCGGGTTGCTCTATACCAATGCCTCCCGTGCCGCAATACTTGTCAATTTTTCACCCTTTGTTGTTGCAGTAGGTGCATATCTGTTCCTGAAAGAAAAACTGGGTATCACAAAAATATCGGGTTTGATTCTTGCTTTTTTTGGAGCTTACCTTGTTTTTGAGGGAAAACCTTCAACATGGAACATGTCCATGCTCACAGGCGATATTCTTGAGATCGTGGCCGCTTTCCTCTGGGGTGCTACTACAATATATATCAAGAAGTACCTTGCAGAAACGGTCCATCCCATTAATACCTTCCTCTATCAGCTTGTATTTTCAATCCCCATTATATTTGTTTGTGCCTTGGTTATGGAGCCAAAATGGATACTTGATGTCAATGGTTCTGCCATTGCTGCACTTGCATACTCTTCCATTATTGTGGCCTTTGCCTCATACCTCGCATGGTTTAAGCTTATACACACCTATCCGGTATCCCAGCTTGCCGTCTTTACCTTCCTGACCCCTGTATTCGGTGTCGCCTTCGGAGCCATATTTTTGGGTGAACAGCTTACTAAAGGATTAATTTTTGGACTTGTCTTTGTAAGCGCAGGGATATATCTGACAAATTATAAAAAGGTCTGATACCAAGTCGCCTTCATTCACTCATCTTTGTTATCTCCTCCTCGCACTCCTCGACGTACGTCTGTGTACGCCTGCGTCGGTTCGTCGTCGCTGCCTCGATGCGCTTTTGAATGCAACTTGGTATGACATAGTAATCAGTTATTAGACTGGAAAATGTCTCTTCCGTTCGCCAGCTCAGCATAATCACAGTGGCGGATAATCCCTCAGAAGAAAGTTTTAAAAGTGAAATCGTGCGAAGCAGCGTCCGTATTAACTTTCCTGAGATTTTAACAATTGCAGCAACTGTTGCTGCAATTTCCTTGTATAGGTCCTCTGGCCTCCCTTTTGTCTGTCATCGAGAGGACTTTAGATCGTGGCAATCTCAAAGAATGGGATTCCCGGCGTCAGTGTTGACTTTCCGACGATATTAAGAATCTCCGAAAATGTTTCGGAGAGTTCCGGTTCCTCAAAAAAAAAGTTTTAAAAGTGAAAGCGTGCAAAACAGCGTAGGTATTAACTTTCCGAAGATTTTGACGATGACGGAAACAGTTTCCGTCATCGTCTCCGGCAGATCCTCAATGTAATAAAAAGTGAATATTTCAAATTGCTATAGGGACGGCACGGGGACGTTCCTTAAAAAGTAAGAAACTGCTTGACGTTCCTCCTGGAAAAACAAAAGGGGTCTTGCAATGACACATTCGGATTGCCAATTTCGGATTCAGCTCTCCGCCCCTCCCCATCTTCCCATCCTCGTAACTTCGCAACTTCGACTTTTCAGCCTTCTTAACCTTCAGCCCTCGGCCTGCCTCTTTCACCTTTAACCATTTGCCATTTTCTTGTCGCCTCTCACCTGCCTTTTTCCTGGTAAAGGATATGATTTCGACAGCCTTATGATCGCCCTGGTGAGCTGTACCAGAAGGCCAGAAGGCCTCCAGAGGAAACTGCTTGCACAGTGCAAGCAGTTTCCTAAACCGTCGTAAAGTCAATATCCACAGCGTTTAGCATGCTATTGCTTTTAAAACTTTCTGAAGGGATTCGGATGGCAATTTGAATTACTTCCTATATTTGGACATATTATGATATAATGAAATCCCCAACAGAGGAAAGGAGGTCGAAAGATGCAGGCACAGGTCAAGTATAAGGAAGAGATTATTCAAGAATTGCAGAACATGCCTGACGAACAGATGCTTAATCTTCTCAGTCTTATTCGCATTTTCAAAAAAAGCATTATTATGCAGAGGGATTCCGACTTCTATCTCAAAAAAGAATTTGATGGGTGGGATGCATTAAGCGATGAGGCGCTAAATAATTTTGAGGCTGCCATCTAATGGACTTCGGTGATATATATCTTGTTGAAATTCCTGGCTCCGGCGGACACGAACAACAGGGTTTCAGACCCGCAATAATTGTCCAGACTTCTGAAAATATTGATAAAATTCCCACCGTTTTAATTATCCCATTCACGACACAAATCAAGGCTGCTAATTTTCCGTTTACATTTGTTATTGATCCCGATTCGACCAACAACCTGTCCTCAAAATCTGTGGCTTTAGTGTTTCAATTACGGGCAATTGATAAAAAGAGATTAAAGAACAAGCTTGGCAAGCTTAGCGCGAATGATTTTCAAATCTTGAAGCAGTGCTTACATGGAATCTTGAAATTATAAATACCCTATACGGAGCGGAAGAAGACGTTGGTGTAATCGTTACATTGTGCTTTACATCTCCCCATTTCATTGTCCTTCCTTCGGCAGGATTAAACCATACGGATTGCGGATGTTGTTCACCATTCACAACCAAAAAAATGATAACAACGATATAAAGACCGATGCCATGGCCAAGAACTGCAACAGCGCCTTAGCAGGGCAGGCCTGCGATAGAATTATCGCTGTAATCTTTTCTCTCCATCGCTGTAACCATGTTTCTTACACCTGTGGTGGCTTTTTCTTCTCCGGCGCAGGTTCAGGGGCTATCGGTATCCGCAGTTCCACTAAAGCACAGAAAACATGCAGTTCATCAAGAAGCGTCACAAGATCAGGTCTCGTGTATTTTGCGATACCTATTTCAATGCGTGACTCTACTGATCGTAAGCTGGCAATCTGCTTCTTCATGGGTATGAGCTTTGTAACACCTGGGACCGGTTTGGCCTTTTTATGTGCTGTAAGCAATTTCTCAAGTGCGAGATAGGTGACAGGCGTCTTCATAATATCCTGGAATATCTTCGCACGATCCGGGCAATCGAGGTTTGCTGCAAAGAGATACCCTTGCGAAACGGGGAGATTTCCCTGCCGGATTGCTGCCTGAATCTCAGGATCAAGTTTCAAGAGTGATAACGTGCGAGAGAGCGTCCGTATTGACTTTCCGACTATTTCAGAAGTTTCAGACAATGTGTCTGAAACTTCCTTTAATAGGTAGTCAGGAGATCGATCGTAGTTCACCAGATCGCTCATAAGGCTATCTACATCATATCCCTTATCAGGATGTTTTGCCTGAATATACGCCAATATCCCCTTGGCCTGATCCATGGGGTTTAAGTCTTCTCTCTGGAGGTTCTCTGTCAGTTGGAAGGCAAGTATCTCATCCTTCTGGGTTACTGCATCCACAACCCGCACAGGGATGGATGGAAGTCCCAGCTTCTGCGCAGCCAGATAACGGCGTTCTCCACAGAGGAGCAGATATTTGCCGTCTTTTCGCGTCACAAGGACAGGCTCTAAGACTCCCCGGTCTTTAATAGACTCCATAAGGGCTTTGAAGGACTCACTCTCCGTATCGATCCCTGAGCGAATCTGTTCTTCCACAATAATGTCTTCCAGAGGCAGGTACATAAATTCCTGACTTTCAACTGTTTTCTTTGTTGCCATTTTTTTACCCCCTTGTTTTTTTAAACACATGATATTCCTCTGAAAGAAAAAATACAAATATAAAGTTGATGTTACCGCCGTTCCTGCCTGCGCATAACCCCCCAGTCTTGTTTTAACAGTATGATGCCGGAAGAACTTTGCAGCTCATTCTTCGCCGGAAACCGTTGTTGCTCACCGTGTTCGCAATTAAACCGTTACCCGAGTCGCGCCTTCAAGCTTCTTTGGGGCCACCCGTTGCAATTGTTGATAGTAGTTTTTATTGCCAACAGGACGTAGCCGTTTCCGTGAGCGAGCCTTGCGGGAGCCTCTCGGGACACCCGTCTTACAAGCGGGAGAAGACTTTAGCACGGGTGAGAGGCGGAGCACCGTGCGAGCGATGGGAACGGTGGAGTCCTGCCGATAAGCGAATTTTGCAAGAGTAAGGAAGCGTGACCCACTCACCGGGTGAGTGCCCCGGCGGAGAGGGTAAAGGTTCAACGGCGAAGCCGCAACAGTGTTCCTGCCACACCTTGATTTTACTCTTGCCTGCAATAGATAGGCTTATGACAGGGGAATATCATTATTCCTTATCGCAGATTGAACGATGAAGAAAAGATTAAGGATTATGCGGTTATGGGTGCTATCAGCTTTCAACTTTCAGCTTCTTTTTTTACGGCTATGGCGATTTTTATGAGTACCGTGAGGACGAGGATGCCTACTCCGTAAATCCCCGCAGTGATGGCAATTTCATGTGTAGTGGGTATGTATCTTGTTATCTCGCCAAGAGGGGAAGGGATAAAGCCGGATACAACGAGACCGAGACCTTTTTCAATCCATATTGAAATGATAATGGCGATGCATGTTGCCATGAGGATGGTATCATTTTTTCTCGTTTGAGGATTCACCAGAAGGATTGCCGATACCCATCCGAGAACAACGGAAACCCACATCCATGGGCTCAGTAAAAGATGTCCGTTTATGCCGAAAAGAAGCAATCGAACATACAGACTGTGCTCGGGGATATTACTGTAGAAAACGGTAAAGATTTCTACAAGGGATAAGAAAATGTTTATAACCATCGCATATGCGATAATCTGTGCTATCTTCCGGATAACTTCACGTCCTGCATCGAACCGGGCAAATTTTTTCACGATAAAGCACAACAGGATAAGGATTGCAGGCCCTGATGCGAACGCTGATGCAAGGAACCGTGGTGCAAGAATCGCCGTAAGCCAGAATGGCCGGGCGCTGAGTCCTGAATAAATGAAGGCAGTTACAGTATGAATACTTATTGCCCAAGGGATTGACAGGATTACGAGTGGTTTTATCCATGCAGGCTGCGGTTCAGATTTACGCTCAGCATTGAGCGTCTGCCACCCGATGACAAGATTCAGCAGGAGGTAGATATTCAACACAATCATATCCCAGAAGAGTACTGATTTAGGAGAGGGGTACCGGATGATATTGAGAACGCGGGCTGGCTGACCCAGGTCGACGAATATGAACAGAATAGTCATTACAACTGCTGATACGGCAAGAAATTCTCCGAAAACGGTGATTTTCCCGAATTCTTTATAATTATGGAGATAATAGGGGAGGACTACCATGACTGCTGATGCGGCAACACCTACAAAGAAGGTAAAGTTGGAGATATATAATCCCCATGAGACATTTCTTCCCATACCGGTTATGCCTAAACCGAATTTTAACTGAAGAAGATACGATGCGAAACCGGCCAGGATGACTGCGCCGAGCAGTATAACCCACATCCAGTATTTTTTACCTCCCGTTAGCGCTTTACCTAACATAATCCCTCACAGTATATAAAACACCTTTGGTTCGGTACCAAGATGAGGTTTTCTTACGATGCTGTGCCGCTGCTTCAGTATTTTTCTCACATCCGAATCGATGGCTGCGAGATCACCGAAGATGAGGGCATTTTCCTTACATACCTCGACGCAGGCCGGCAAAAGACCTCGTATCAGCCTTTCTTCGCAAAAATTGCATTTTTCTACTACCCCCTTTGTTCTTGTGGGGAAATCCTGATATACTGTTTTCAAAAATAACCGCGGATCAAACCAGTTGAAACTTCTTGCCCCATAAGGGCAGGCAGCCATACAATATCTGCATCCGATACAGCGGTGATAATCCATCATGACAATTCCATCTTCCCTTTTCCATGTGGCCTTTGTAGGGCAAACCTTTACACACGGCGGGTTATCGCAGTGGTTACATAACACCATGACAGGAAGGTTTTTTATCTCTTCCCTGTTTATTATGTGAATGTGTTCAGGGAAGACCGTTGGATATGGACTTTTCCATATCCATTTCACTTCTTCCTTGGGGCTGCCCAGGCCCGGAACATTATGAACAATGTTGCACGCATCTATGCAGGCCCTGCAACCGGGTTTTTTTGCGCAGGCATCAAGATTTATCGCCATTCCCCATTTTCTGATATAAGATGTTATTTTTTGTTTTGCTGTGTTGGCAAATAATCCCTTAGGCCGGATGTCAAGGGAAGGATCTAATATAAAACCAGCGATGGAGAATCCTGCTATTTTAAGAAATTGTCTTCTATCCAAATTTACTCCCACCTGCCTACTGCATTATTTGGTACGACATGACAATCCCAGCACTGTGGTTTTGCTCCGGCATAGTCATGACAACGGTCACAGAATTGGGCCTTGCTGGAATGACAGTTCAGGCATGTTCCCGTCAGGCTTATAATGTATAACTTCCCATCTCCTGCCTTGTGAACCCTCATCCCCTCTCTCACAACCGACTCTTTCCATTTATTTAGTAAATTAGCATGATTGGATTTCATGTATAATGTATTTTCTACACATTGTCTTGCATCTGTTCCAATTTTAAGCTGAGGTATATACGCAGCCTTCCCTGTAAGGCTGTTATACCAGAATGGGGTCAGCATAATGATGAGAAATATAATAATTCCCGCTATAATCTTAATCTTATCGTACATCCTTGCCTCTACTTCCCTTGAACCCTTGAACACTCGACCCCTCTTTTAATTCTGCCTTCTGCCGAACTCATTTCACACATCTTCCACTGCTTCCTCTTCAATCAGCGGTTCTCCGCGAAGGTTCGTTGTTCTTTCCTTTTCTCCTTCCATAATGAGTGCATTGCCCAGGAGTTCGTGGACACCACAGACACCAATGCCCGGTACCCAGTAGTCAAGCAATGGGGGTAAAGCTGCCTTGTCGATGGCGCATATGCAGGCAAGCATATTGACCCCGTATTTTTCATGGACATGTTTTACTGCATTGGCACGTGGAAATCCTCCTCTCAGCCTCATTTCAAGGTTTTCGTCTGCACCGAGGCCTGCCCCGCTTCCACAGCAGAAAGTCCTTTCTCTTATTGTATTCTCAGGCATTTCATGAAAATGATTGCATGTGTTTTTTATAATGTAACGTGGCTCTTCAAGAAGTCCCATGCTTCTGGCCGGATTACAGGAATCGTGGAAAGTAATCTTAAATTTGTCATTCCGTGTTTTATCAAGATCCAGCGCATTATTATAGATCAGGTCAGAGGTAAACTCGCATATATGAACCATTTTTGTAGATTTAGCATTTTCAAATGGTGTACCTGTAATGGGAGACACCGGTTCTTCCAGAAAATCGGCAGGACCATTAAGGGTATCCATATACTGATGGATTGTCCTCCACATATGCCCGCATTCTCCACCAAGGATCCATCTTACCCCCAGGCGTTTTGCTTCTGCATATATTTTTGCATTGAGCCTCTTTGTGAGTTCCGGTGAGTGAAAGAGGCCAAAATTCCCGCCTTCAGACGCATAGGCGCTCCACGTGTAATCAAGGCCGATCTCATGGAAGAGCATAAGGTAGCCGAGGAGCGTGAACCAGTGTGGATTGGCGAAATAATCCGCTGATGGAGCCACGAAAAGGATTTCAGCCCCTTTCCTGTTAATGGGGGCCTCAATGGAAATCCCTGTTATATCTTTCAACTCGCTGAGGGCGAATTCGAGGGTTTCTTTGAAGGCATGGGGAGGGACGCCAAGATGGTTTCCTGTCCGGAAACAGTTCGACGCAGGCTCAATAACCCACTGGACATTGCATCCTACAAGGTTGAGAAGTTCCCTGCCCATCATGGTGATTTCACAGGTATCGATCCCGTAAGGGCAATAGACAGAGCACCGTCTGCATTCTGTACACTGGTAAAAATAATAAAACCATTCTTTTAAAACATCCTCGTCGAGGTCTCTGGCGCCGGCGAGCTTTCCGAAGAGCTTCCCGCCGGTTGTGAAATATCTCCTGTAGACTGACCGTAAAAGCTCTGCCCGCAATACGGGCATATTCTTCGGGTCACCCGAGCCCAAAAAGAAATGACATTTATCTGCACAGGCCCCGCATCTTACGCATATATCGAGAAAAAGCCTGAAAGACCGGTGTTTTTTTAAAAGGTCTGCCATCCCGTTGAGGATGATTTCTTTCCAGTTTTTTGGCAGTTTCCAGTCTATGTCAGTTGGATGCCATTCCCGTGGATTGGGTAGTTCAAGATATTTCTGATGTTTCAAGGGCGCGCTGTATAGATATGTCCCTTTCAGGAACTCGGCTTTTGTGTTCATCCAATCCTGCCCTTTCGGTTCAAGATTGACATCATTTAGTATTTCGTCAGGTGTTTTCAGTTTATCCTCAACCATTCTTAGTCCTTGGAAAATGAACCGGCGTATCGGCGAACCGGCGTATCGGCGATTATTTTGATTTTATTAACCATTTAGTTGATTCATCTATCATTTTAACAAGTTGACTCATGATATGTTCATAAAAATCATCCATTTTATCTTTAAAAAGCTTATCGATAAAACCACACTTATATGCAAATTCAATCCAAACCTGAGTTTCGCAAGCTTCAGATTCAGCGTCATTCAGTTTTGCGATGAATGCAGCTTTATATCTTCTCTTACGCCATGATTCAGCAATGTTTGCACACACCGAACGTGATGAGCGCCTTACTTGGTCGACCATTGAGTATTTTTCTTCAGGTGGGAACCGTTTTGTAGCTTCGTATAGCTCCATTGCGGCATCCATAGCCTTTTGATAAACACGTAACTCTCTATATGTTTTTATTATTTCTTTCATTCGCCGTCTCGGTTTTTGCTCATCCGCCGTTTCCCCGTTTCCCCGTTTCCCCGATACGCCGGTTCATTATCATTTCTTGCGCTCCACCGGCAGTCCTGCCTCTTTCAGCGCCCCCCTGAATTCATGTTCCCATTCTTCATAGGTATGAACTTTTACAGGATAATTCCAGGGGTTAATATGCCTTTTCATGCGGCTGTCATTCTTTAAATTCCTCGTGGGGCTTAAAAAGACACCGCCCGTATGCATGAGTTTGCTGAACGGAAAATAGGCAAAAAGGATACACACAAGGAATATATGGATATAAAAGATAAGGCCAATATCTCCGACTGTTAATGGCTTAAAAGTCAGTATTCCCATGATAATCCTTTTCACCGCATAAATGTCTACTTTATAAAAATGCCTCATCAGGAATCCTGAAATTGTGATACCAAGGACAAGAAAAAGGACAAAATAATCTGAAAAAAGGGATATAAGCCGTGTCCGGGGAAAGACGATTCTTCTGAAAAGGAGGTACGTAAGCGCAATAAAAATAAATATATCTGACATATAAAAAGTGGGCAGCCCTAACTGGAACATACCGTCTATGTTTTGTAAGAATATTATGCATTGTGGGACAGGTTCAGTAAAGAGTCTTAAGTGCCTCACAAGTATAATAATAAGCGACCAGTGAAAAGCCAGTCCTCCGAGCCATAATAATTTATTGCTGTCGTATGTCAGTCTCTGCGTCCCCTTCAGTTCAGCCTTATCGTTTCTGAAAAGGGAGCGGAAAAGCAATATTTCTGATGCCATGCGCCATATAACACCCCATGTTGTCGATGGACTTTGCGTATTGTTTGATTTTATCCATGGCAGCGATTTTTGTTGCCCGCAGACAGTGGGGATACAGAATGGAACCGGAGAGCGCGCCCATGTAATGACTTTATAAATAAAACCTGCCAGAAAAATGATACAAGCAATACAGGGAATGATGGTTCCAAAAAGCGTGTATAACCTTAAGGATTCTACGCCGATTATTGCAATGAGAATGAGAATTGAAGTTGCGAACAACGGGTATAAAATTTTCATTAACAAATTATATACAAAAAAATTATTTTAGCAAAAAATAATTTTGTATTTGAAAAGATATTGCTGCTTGACGATAATCTGCATGTCTGATAGGATTGAATAACATAATCGACCGACAATATAAGTGTATTGTCAAAGGTTACATGAAAAATAGCTCGCACAGCGAGCGAGAAGGGGAGTCTCCGCGGGCCGCACGAAGAAGAAAAGAACAGTTTTGGCCGGGTACCCGCGACGTCCAGATTGGATAGCGGAGTAACAAATAAGTCCGCGGGTGGCAAGAGGGGGCGACGCAAGCCCCAGTAAATGAAGGGGAGGCAAACCATGGAAGGTGAAAGAATATCATGTCATGAATCGATCCGTAAGGTATACGAGAGAATCAAAAGGGATGGGATGACCAATATCTGGGACCGTTATGAGGCTCAGGGACTCGGAGATAACCCCGATCAGAGGTGTCCTTTCTGCCAGGGCGGAGTGCGGTGTGACCTCTGTTCGAACGGCCCATGCAGGGCGGATGTTTCAAAAGACAAAAGGGGTGTCTGCGGCATTACCGGAGATGGTATGGCAATGCGTATGATGCTGCTAAGGAATGTCATGGGCGCTTCTACATACCATTATCACACAGAGCAGACGATTAAGATGCTCAGGGCGGCGGCGAACGGTAAATCGCCGTTCACAATCAAGGATCCGGAAAAGTTGAGAACATTCGCAAAGCGGTTCGATATCCCCGAAGCATTCCCTGATGATGAGATTGCAATGATGCTCTGCAACCATGTTGAGACAGATTTCAACAGGAAATACGATGAACCGAGCCATATCGTATTGACCCTTGCACCAAAGGAACGGGCAGAGACGTGGAGGAAGCTCGGCATATTTCCCGGCGGTATCTATGGTGAAATGATGTTTGCTACAAGTTCATGCCTTACCAATGTGGACGGGTATTATGTGAGCCTGGCATTAAAGGCCATGAGACTCTCCATCGCCACGGCATACCAGAGTCAGATCGTGAATGAGTACTGTCAGGACATTCTTTTCGGTACGCCACGACCGCACAAAATGCGGGTTGACCTTGGTGTGCTTGATCCTGATTATGTAAATGTGCTTCCCAACGGGCATGAACCTTTCCTCGGTTTTGCCATGGTGCAGATTGCCAGAAAACCGGAATGGCAGGAGAAGGCAAAGGCTGTTGGCGCTAAAGGCCTCAGGATCATTGCAAATATCGAAACCGGCCAGGAGATGATCCAGCGCTGGGAGATGGATGATGTATTTTATGGATTTACCGGCAACTGGATTATGCAAGAGGCGGTAATGGCGAGCGGGTGCATAGACCTTTTCGCCTGCGATATGAACTGTTCCATGCCTATTGATCCCTTCTATGCAGAGAAGTATAAATTTAAGCTTATTCCTGTAAGCCAGCTCGTAGCCTTTGAGGGAGTCAGAGAGAGAATTGACTATGATCCTGTGGAGGCCGAAGGGCAGGCTGCCCGGCTCCTTCAGATGGCCATCGATAATTTTAAGGAACGGAGGGCAACGATTGAGCCTGTGACAGGACTATCCATGAGAGAGGCTATAGTTGGTTTTTCGACTGAGAGTATCATTGAAGCCCTGGGAGGATCGCCCGAGCCGTTACTTAAGGCAATAACGAGCGGGGCACTGCGCGGCGTGGCTGGGCTTGTGTCCTGTACATCCCTTCGCGATTCGGGACAGGACGTACACAGTGTTCGAATAGCAAAAGAACTGATTAAGCGTGACATCCTCGTACTGTCTATGGGGTGTGGAAACGCCGCCATGCAGGTTGCCGGTCTGTGCAGCCTCGAAGCAAAAGAGCTGGCAGGGAATGGCCTTAAGGCGGTTTGCGAACTGCTCAAAATACCGCCGGTCCTCAGCTACGGTACATGCACCGATACTGGCCGTATCGCTGATTTTCTTGCTGCACTGTCGTATTCTTTGGGAGGCATCTCTGTTTCTGACCTTCCCGTGGCGGCAGTCGCTCCGGAATATATGGAGCAGAAGGCCACCATTGATGCGGTATTTGCACTCGCATTCGGTCTTTATACGTATGTCAATCCTGTTCCGACTGTAACGGGCGGACCGAACCTTGTGAAGCTCCTTACTGAGGACTGCAAGGAGATCACCGGTGGCGTATTAAACGTTGAAAAAGACCCTATTAAGGCTGTTGACGGCATTTTGGCGCATATTGAGGAGAAGAGGGCGAAACTGGGGATTTAGAGTGAATAGTGAATAGTGAAACGGTGAAAGGTGAAAGGTGAAAGAGGCAGGCTCAAGGTAAGGAAAGCTGAAGGCTGAAGGGGAAAGGAGCGGAGAGCGAAATACGAAATCGATACATTCCGCAATCCGAAATTAAAAGCACCGTTTCGCCGGTGGTTGTAGCTAAAAAAGGGGGATATGGATATGGCTAATGGAGAGAAATCTGCAAGCAACGGTCTCCACTGGGCGTGGATAATCCTTGCTGTATGTTTTGTAGACCTCTATATCAGCTACGGGATACGTCTTGGTTATAGCGTTTTGTTGCCGGAGATGATACGGACAATGGGGTTTACAAGAAGGCAGGGGGGCGACATATTCAATTCCTATTTTATTGTATATGTCATTTTCTCGCTCTTCACCGGTTATCTTACAGACCGTCTCGGTGCGAGAAGGGTAATATCATTCTTCTGCATCATCCTCGGGGTAGGTACTATTCTGATGGGCACAGCACAAAGTTTCTGGCAGGCATGCATTTTTTACGGGATTGTCGGCATGGGTGGAGCGGCCATGTGGACGCCAATTATAACGCTTGTCCAGAAGTGGTTTGCTATCAAAAAGAAAGGGATGGCGCTCGGCATACTCTCTACCGGATTCGGGCTTGGTTTTGCTACAATGGGAAAGTTTTACCCCGTTGTGGTAGCGCAATGGAGCTGGAGATACTGCTGGTATTTGTTAGGCATAGCAGCGCTTCTTGTGGTCGTGATAAATGCATTGCTTTTGAGGAGCAAGCCTGAGGATAAAGGACTTTCTCCATGGGGGCAGTTGCCTGACGATGGGGTAACTGCTCAGGGCGCCCCTTCTGCACAGGTACAAAAAATAAGGTTTTCAGAGATCCTTACGCTGCCGCGCTTCTGGTTCATAGGTTCCTCCTATTTTCTGATTGCCGCCGCCCTCTATCTTATCCTTACCTTTATGGTTGACTATGCAAGATATGAACTGGGATTCTCATACGGCAAGGCTTCCATGCTTGCAACCATTCACGGCATAGGACAGATTGTCGGAGTGCTCACAATCCCGATGGCGTCCGATTATATCGGCAGGCGAATGACGATTTTACTTACAAATGCCTGTATTGCTTTGAGCATATTGAGTATTATCCTTGCAGGGGGGAATGAACCCTGGTTGTTTATAAGTATTGGTTTTATCGGGGCGTTTTTCGGGGCAACTTTCCCGATGTATGGCGCCTGCGGCGGGGATTATTTCAAGAAAGAGATGATGGGGACGGTTATAGGGGCGCTGACGTTGTTCTATGGCTCAGGTGCTATCATTGCAAACAGGATGGGTGGCCAGATAAGGGATGCTACTGGGTCCTTTTATATCCCCTTTGGCATTGCAGCGCTTGCTGCTATATTCTCTGCGCTGCTGATGTTTTTCGTGAAACATCAAGGGAAAAGGACATGAATTTACAAAAATCGCCTCAAAAAAATGTGTTGACAAACTTTTAACGGTGGGATATACGTAAAATGTAGAGAAAGTCTTAGTGGTACAGGAAGGAACCGGTAAGATATTTTTTTGAGGGTTCCGTAGACGCATGACCGGAAATACACCATTCCCCGCGACTGTTACGAAATGAGTTCACAAGTGGGTGGACAACTGGAGCACTGAAGGAATAGGAGGACCGAGACATGTGGGAGAACATCAGCTCTGAAAAAAGTGAGTCTTTCATAGAGCTCCACTTTGGCCCGAAGGGCAAAGATACTTCGGAAACTTCGACAAAACCAGCAATAACAATTTCACGGGCAGAGGGGGCGGGCGGGCTTACAGTCGCTTCAAATCTGGCAGACTATCTGCAAATACACACTCCTTCTCATGAGGTGTGGACCGTTTTCTCTCAGCATCTCGTGGCAAAAGTGTTGGAGGAGCACCACCTCCACAAGCGCATTGGCAATTTCATGAAGGAAGGCCACAAGGGTACGCTGACCGATGCATTTGAGGAGTTCCTGGGTTTGCACCCCTCCACATGGACGCTCGTGGAGAAGACTAACGCAACCATATTACGCCTTGCGCAAATAGGGAATGTTATTCTGGTGGGCCGAGGGGCCAACGTCGTTACCAGCGAGATGCAGACCGTTTTTCATGTGCGCCTGGTCGGGTCGTTTGAAAAGAGGATCGAGCAGGCGCAGAAGGTCTTCGGTCTCGATCGAAAATCAGCCATCAATTATATCAAGAAAAAGGATGAGGGACGCAGGCGCTATCTGAAGGATAACTTCGACAAAAATATTGACGATCCATTGCTCTACCACATCACCATCAATACGGATCTGGTGCAGTACGACGAAGCCGCACGGTTGATCGGCGATGAAGTGATCAGGCGTTTCAAACTGGGCAGTCCCTTGAAAGCGAAGGGAAGTGGGAGCCGTTTAACTTAACAGTGTGAGTTCATTTTCAGGGGAGGCTCTGCTATGCGCGAGATAATCCAAAAGATCATCACGACAGAGAGTGAGGCGAAGCTTACAGTCGAAGTGGCCAGGGCTGAAGCGGATCGTATCTCATCAGACGCTCAGAAGAAGGGGCATGATATTGTTGAGTTGGCCCGTCAGGAAGCGCTTATCGAGGCCGGGAGAATCGTGGAGGTTGCAGTAGAAGCAGCAGAGCGGGAAAAACAGTACCGTTTGACTGATGCTGCCGCTGAAATCGAAAGTCAGATCCAGCTTGAGCCAGCCAGCAGGAAAAAGGCCGCTGAAGGGGTCGTCCGGTGCGTGTGCAAACAACCATAGCTGACTCCGGCACTACTTTGGTCATTGCTTCGAAGCAATGGATAGCGAATGACCTGGATTATCTCGCGGCCCGTCTCCATGCCCGCCGCAGCCGCATGGCCGAGGCGGAGCGACTCGATGGTCTGTGCCACATTCGGAGTCTTCCAGAATTTTATCACACAATCTTTCCGGAGTCTGAGTTTAAGGGAGTCCTTGATTTCCAGCGCCTGTTGGTCTATGAACTGATCGACGAGTTATCCGGCTTCCGTGCCCATATGTCCGGCCCGGGAGCCGATCTGATCGATTGGACGCTGGTTCGGTTCCAAGTGGAAAATTTGAAGGTATTGATCCGGGCATGTTTAACAAAGGCCCCCGTCGAAGAGCTATACGGGCATCTTGTCTCCCTCCCCGGGGAGTTAGCCTTGAATACCCAAGGGTTGGCTGCAGTGGAATCTCCGGAAGATTTTGTCCGGCTGGTCCCAAAGGGACTCCTTCGGGAGAACCTGGAGAAGGCTCTCAAGAACTATCGTGATTATCCCCGACCGTTCTTCTTTGAGGCAGCGCTGGACCGCGGCTATTTTCAGGGGTTGGTTGCCAGGACGGAAGGGCTCTCGCGGGAAGACCGGGAAATCATCAAACCAATGGTTTATCAAGAAGTGGACATCTTCCACCTGATGCTGGTTGTCCGGGGAAAATTCCACTATAGCTTGACGCCTGAGATGTTGCGGCCGTTACATGTCGCAGGGACACGTATCTCTCGTGCGCTTTTTGCTGATATGCTCAATGACCCGGATCTCTATACGTCGGTGGACCGTGTTGCGGAGCGCGTGCTCGATGCAGCGCCTTTCAAACACGGACTGAATGATGGATCAATGGCTGTTGATGCTTCAGCCTTAGAGGGTTTTGCATGGAAGCGATTCTTTCGTTTGGCCAACATGGCCTTTCGTCAAAGCCACATGGGGTTGGGGGCAATTATGGGTTACGTGGGCCTCCGTCGTGTGGAAGTGGCCAACCTCATCACGATTTCCGAGGGGATTCGCAACGGTATGGCTGCTGAGACAATCCGTGGACGTTTGATCCCACGGACTTTGTTCGTGGAGGGGGCGACGTGAGCCCCAGAAAACAGTGAACAGCATAAAAGCAGTGAATAGTCGATGGTGAATAGTGAATAGTAAAAAACATAGAGACAGTGAAAACAAAAAATTACCCTTTAGCTCATTCTTGAGCGAGAAGGGGAGGCTCGCACGGCCAAAAAAAGATGAAAATTGCTGTTTTAGCCGGGTGCCCGCGTTCTCCAAATCGGACAACGGAGTAGTAAGCAATCCCGCGGGCGGCAAGAGGGGGCGACGTGAGCCCCTCGAAATTGAGGGGGCCTATGTTTAGGGCGGTGCCCATGATGCGGCTGCACGCGGTCGTGCTCGCTCAGGACGAGCGTGCCGTGCTCAAGGGCTTGGGCCGGTTGGGAGCAGTGCACCTGACGCGTACGCTGTCCGGGCCCGACACGGCACCTCTGGCCCCTATTGACCGCACCGGAGAACTGGCGCGATATGATCGTATCCGGGCTCGCGTTCAGGAACTTCGCAAATCATGGGAAATCCCTCCTTCATCCAAAAAAATAGCTAAACTGGATAGCTCGTACAGCGAGCGAGAAGGGGAGGCCGGGTACCCGCTTGCGGGTGGAGCTTTGCTCGTGGAGGGGGCGACGATAGCCCCTTTGATAGAAATGACCTTGAATCAGGCCGAAGAGACCCTCCGCCCCATGGAACAACAGAGCGGAGACCTATTGGGGCATCGCCAGCGTCTCATGCAACGCCAGAAGGAGTTGGCCGCCACTTGCGAACGGGTATCGAGTTATCGCGGGCACGAGATTCCTTTGGACGGGTTCGACCAATTTTCGTTCCTCCATTTTGTCACAGGGAGTTTACCGGCGCAGAACCTTGAGAGTCTTGGAAAAGAAGTCGGCGATAACGTGGCCCTCCTTCCCTTAGCCCAACAGAAAGGGCAACAGTCGCTTCTCGCGATCACCAACCGCCAGGGCCGACCCGCCCTGGAAAGGGCGTTGCAACAGGCGGGCTTTCAGCGCGAGATGCTTCCTGTAGTCGAAGGCGCGACAGTGGACAGACTATCCGAAGAAGGAGAGAGAGAACAAGAACAGTTAGCGGTGGAATTGGAGCAATTGAACGGTAAGCTCAAGACGATTGCAGCCGGGTTCGCGCTACCCCTGGCAGAGATTGAAGGGTTTGCAGATATGGAGTGTCAACTCCTGGACGCAAGCCAGAAGTTCCCACGCACGGAGGCTGCGGTTCTGATCACGGGATGGGTCCCCACGCGCGATGTAGCGGCTTTAGAGCAGCATATGGGAGAAATCACCGGCGGCCGGTATGCCATTGAGACTGCTCTTCCGGACAATTCAACAGAGGAAGAGATCCCTGTCCTGCTGAGGCACTCGCGGTTGCTGCGTCCCTTCGAGATGCTGGTTTCAACCTATGGTCTCCCGAACTATCGGGAGTTGGAGCCTACGCTGTTTGTGGCCCTGAGTTATCTCGTGATGTTCGGCATGATGTTCGGCGATGTGGGACATGGAGCTGTCCTCGCCGCGTGCGGTTTGATCGCTCTGCTTGCCGGCCGCTCCGAAAAGGCTCGGGATGTTGGTCTGCTCCTTCTTTTCGGGGGCTCGTCCAGCATCGTTTTTGGCGTGGTGTATGGCAGCTACTTCGGTATCGAAGTATTCAAGAAGTACGCCCTTTGGCATGATCCTCTGGAGGGTGACCCTATGAGTCTCATGTACGGCGCTATTGGGATTGGCATCGCCATGATCAGCCTCGGTATCATATTGAATGTCATCAATCGTTTTCGACGGGGCGACGTGATCGGCGCTATCCTCGATAAGTTCGGTCTCATCGGCCTTCTGTTCTACTGGGGAGTGTTGGCCCTGTTGATGAATGGGGCGGCTATCCGGTCGTGGGGACTCATGGGCGTATCAGTCGTTCTGTTTCTCGTAGTGCCCATCGTTGGTTGGTCCCTCAAGGAGCCCATAGAACATTTATTGAGCCACGCCGGCGGCGGACACAATGGGGCGAACGGCGGGCTGGCCGGCGCCATTATAGAATCGTGCGTCGGGGCTTTTGAGGCGGTTCTCAGCTACCTTGCGAACACCATAAGTTTTGTCCGTCTTGCGGCCTATGCCATGAGTCACGCAGCGTTGCTTTTTGCCGCTTTTATGCTGGCTGCGGAGGTTAGAAATTTTCCTGTCGGGGGCAGTCTGTGGAGTCTGTTGGTCATCATCATCGGCAATCTCATTGCAATTGTCCTGGAAGGGGTTATCGCTTCAGTGCAGGCGTTGCGTCTTGAATATTATGAGTTCTTCGGGAAGTTTTTTTCCGGCAGCGGCCAACCCTTTGAGCCGTTTCGTTTGGCCCGGAATGATAAGACTTCAGTGCCATGAGCATAAGGGAAGGCCTGAAGCTGGTTGTGCCGTAGGACGTAGGACGTACAGTCGCTGCGCTCCTTCGGACGTAGGACAAGAAAGGCCTTTACGTCCAAGCGAAGCGGACGTCCAAGCAAACTCAGGTGAGCGGACATCCCACGTTCATACGGGAATCAAAAGAGGGGACAAGCGTGAGTCCCAGAAAAAATCGGAGGTGTCACATGATGAAGTTGTCATACTTGCGAATCGGATCAATCGGAGCGGTTCTCGTGGGTATAATCCTGCCCACTGCGGTAGCAATGGCACAGGAAACCGCGCGCGCGGGTGCACCGGCAGATATGGTATCGGCGTACAAAACCATCGGCTTAGGTCTGGCAGCCGCTTTTGCCATCGCCATGAGCGTGCTCGGCGCAGGCCATGCTGTGGGGCGGATCGGGTCGGCAGCGCTCGGTGCAGCAGCGGAGAAACCTGAGTTGCTGACCCGCAGTATCCTGTTCGTGGCATTGGCAGAGGGGCTTGCCGTGCTTGGCTTCGCTATCGCCATGATGCTGATACAAAAAATATAGGGAGTCAATCAGTGAAGTTTTATTGCATTGCCGACGAAGACACAGTGCGCGGGTTCCGGTTGGCAGGCATCGGTGCGCAGGTTGCAGCAACGGCGGAAGAAGCCCGGACTGCCATCGATGACGTTGCAGCCCGACCCGACTGTGGAGTCATTATCATCACCGAAAAGGTGGCAGCCTGGATTCGGCCACAAATAGAGATGATGCGACTGGAGCGGGACCGCCTGCTGATTGTCGAGATACCCGGGCCGGAAGGACCGCTGTCAGGGCGTAAGAGCCTGCGAGAATTCGTACAGGAAGCTGTGGGTGTGAGTGTTGGCTAAGGGGGTATGTGGATGATAATGGATCAAAACTCTACAGAAGTATTGCGCGAAGAAATCCTCGCAGACGCCCGGAGAGAGGGCGAGGAAATTGTCATTCGCGCGAGGCGGGACGCAGAAGTTTTTTTAACCGGTGCCGTGGCCGAAGCTGACCGGGTACGACAGGAGCGGCTTGACCAGGCCCGTGCAGAGGCCGCTCGCCAGAGTGCATTAATTCTGGCTACGGTTCCCGTCGAAACGGGCCGGCTGCGGGCGGCACGCATCGAAGCGCTGCTTGAGTCTGTGTACTGGGAAGTGCACCAACGATTGCTGGCCCGCGAAGGCTTTGAATATCGCGAAACCGTGATCGCCCTTGCTTCTCATGCCATAATTCAGATGGCAGGCGTTGACTTTGTCGTGAAGCTTTCGGAGGAGGATCATACTATTCTGGGCGACGGCCTGGCCGGAGAAATTGCGCACCGCGTCGGCCGGCCGGTGAGTATTGTTGTTTTGCAGGAACCTGGCATTATGGGCGGCGGTGTTGTTGTTGAGGATGCGGAGGCTCGCCAGGTGTGGGATAACCGCCTTGCGAAGAGGCTGGAACGACTGTGGCCGGAACTGAGGCGACAGATAGCCGTGCAGGCATCTTTCGTCCCGGCACACATAAACGTCGACGTGAGCCCCGGAAACAGTGAATAGTGAATGGTATACAGTGAATAGTAAAGACAGAAAGATTGAATATAACACCACCCTTTAGCTCATTCTTGAGCGAGAGGGGAAGGCTCCGGCAGCTTTGCTGCTGGAGGGGGCGACGTGAGCCCCAGAAAAAGGAGGAGATGGCCCATGACTACCGTTACCAGGAATGCTGAACCGGTGGTTACCCGCATCAGCGGTCCCATCGTAACCGCTGTGGGTATGTACGCAGCGCAGATGTACGAAGTCGTGCAGGTAGGCAGTCTGGGCCTGGTGGGAGAAGTCGTGCGGCTGGTTGGCGATCATGCCACCATCCAAGTCTATGAGGACACCACTATGTTGAAGCCCGGAGCGCCGATCCGGTGCACGGGCGCGCCCTTGTCCGTGTGGCTTGGCCCCGGACTGGTCGGCAGCATTTACGACGGCATTCAGCGTCCGTTGCCAGGCATTCAAGCTCGTAGCGGCGCCTGGATCCGTCGCGGTGAAAAAGTGGACCCTCTGGACACCAAGAAGCTCTGGACCTTTGAGCCACTGGTTAGCTCCGGTGAGATGGTGAGCGCCGGTCAGGCCATAGGCCGGGTCGTGGAGACACCGCTGGTCAATCATCTGATTATGTCGCCTCCGGATGTGAGCGGCACCGTGTGGTCCATAGTCGACAAAGGGGATTACAGACTCCTCGATACCCTTGCCATTATCGAGACTGAAACGGGCTCCCGTGACGTCACTATGCTTCAGCGGTGGCCTGTGCGGGTACCGCGTCCCATTCGCGAACGATTACGTATCACCGAACCGCTGATTACAGGACAACGCATCATTGACACCTTTTTCCCCATCGGCAAGGGTGGCGCCGCGGCCATTCCGGGCGGATTCGGCACTGGAAAGACGATCACCCAGCACCAGCTCGCAAAATGGTCAGACGCCGAAATCATTGTCTTCATCGGTTGCGGGGAGCGGGGCAATGAAATGACTGATGTGCTCCGTGAGTTTCCGGAGCTTAAAGACCCCCGTTCCGGTCGGCCTCTGATGGAACGGACCATCCTCATCGCCAACACCTCGAATATGCCTGTGGCGGCGCGGGAAGTATCCATCTATACCGGCATTACCCTGGCCGAGTATTACAGGGACATGGGCTTCAGCGTGGCGGTCTTTGCCGACTCGACCAGCCGCTGGGCAGAGGCCCTGCGCGAACTGGCCGCGCGGTTGGAAGAGATGCCCGCGGAAGAAGGCTTCCCGGCGTCGTTGCCCACCCGGCTTGCGCAGTTTTATGAGCGCGGTGGCGCCGTAACTACGCTTGCGGGCGAGCAGGCTTCCGTGAGCATCGTGGGCGCCGTCAGCCCACCCGGCGGCGACTTTTCCGAACCCGTCACTCAGCATACACGCCGCTTTATCCGTTGTTTTTGGGCCCTCGATACGGAACTGGCCAATGCGCGACATTATCCTTCAATCCACTGGCTGCACTCGTATTCGGAGTATGTGGAGGATGTAGCTTCCTGGTGGAAGAAAGAGGCTCCCGACTGGATCGATCTGCGCACGGAGGCCCTGACTCTCCTCCAACGGGAGGATCGTCTCCAGCAAATCGTTAAGCTGGTGGGACCCGATGTCCTGCCCGACGGGCAACGCTTGATCCTTTTTATCGCCGAGATTATTAAAGACGGTTTTCTCGCCCAAAGTGCTTTTGACGAAAACGACATGTATTGCACACCTGAACGGCAGGTTATGCTCCTGCGCATTATTCTTACCCTCTATCGCAGGGGCCGGGACTTAATTCAAGGGGGTGTTCCGTTGGCGCGAATCCGCTCTTTAGGCTGTGTGCCCCACTTACTGCGGGCAAAGACGGCTTTTGGTAACAGAGAACTTGGAAAGCTTACGGAGCTGGAACGGAGGATCATGGAGGAGACAGAAACACTGGCAAAAGAGTATACCAAGGAGGCTACCCTAATATGCACGCCACTTTTGACGTAGAAGATCGGGGATTGCAGTACGTCGGTGCCTCGCGCATCGATGGACCGTTGGTTGTGGTGGAACGGATTTGTGATGTAGGCTACGATGAAATTGTTGAGATTCTCGATTACGCCGGTCGTCCCCGTCTTGGCCGCGTCCTTGATATTTCTGAAACCCAGGCCGTGGTGCAGGTTCTCGAAGGAACAACAGGCCTCTCGAACCAATCCTTGCACGCCCGCTTCCTGGGGGAAAGTTTTCGCCTGCCCGTTTCACGGCAGATGTTAGGCCGCGTATTCGATGGCCTCGGCCGTCCGGCCGACGGTGGTCCGGCTGCGTTATCCGCGGAGCGGCGCGATGTGAATGGAATGCCCATAAACCCTTATGCCCGGCGTTATCCGCGGGAATTCATACAGACGGGTGTGTCGGCTATCGATGGGATGAATGCATTGGTCCGCGGCCAGAAGCTGCCAGTCTTTTCCGGAAACGGCCTGCCTCATGACCGCGTGTCCGCTCAGATCGTACGGCAGGCGCGCCTGCTGGAAGAAAAGGTCGAGTTCTCGATTGTCTTTGCCGCCATGGGCGTGAAGCATGATGTGGCCGAGTTTTTCATCCGTAACTTCCGGGATTCCGGCGCCCTTGCTCGCGCCGTCATGTTCTTTTCCCTGGCCGATGCGCCGAGTGTGGAGCGCCTTCTCACCCCGCGGGTCGCCCTGACCCTGGCGGAACACCTGGCCTTTGATTGCGGCCAGCACGTACTGGTGCTGCTGACGGATATGACAAATTACTGCGAAAGTCTGCGCGAAGTGGGCACAGCCCGGGGCGAAATCCCGGGCCGCAAAGGTTATCCGGGCTATCTCTACTCGGATCTTGCCAGCATCTACGAGCGTGCCGGTCGCATCGAAGGCTCGCCGGGCTCGATCACTCAAATACCCATTCTGACCATGCCCTCGGACGATATCAGCCATCCTGTACCCGATCTCACCGGCTACATCACCGAAGGGCAGATAGTGTTGGATCGCGATCTGTTTCAGCGTGGTGTTTACCCGCCCATTGCCGGCCTTCCAAGCCTGTCGCGTCTGATGAAGGATGGTGTGGGCAAAGGCTACACCCGGGAAGATCATCCGATTCTCGCAAGCCAGTTATTCGCGTGCTATGCCTACGTCAAGCGGGTGCGGGGGCTGGCCGATGTCATCGGCGAAGAGGAGTTGAGTACACTCGACAAGCAATACCTGAAGTTCGGCGAAGCCTTTGAAATGCGTTTCCTGAACCAGGGCGAATACGAGAATCGGTCTATCGAGACTACGCTCGAACTCGGCTGGGACGTGCTGTCAACATTGCCTAAGGATGAGTTACACCGCGTGAGCGACGCCCTGTTGAAGAAATACTACCATGAGAAAGAGGAGATTCCTGTCTGTGCGACCCCGCTTCAGGGGGCGTAACCGGGTAGAATGGTTCTATGGGAAAGCTGAACATCGCACCGACCAAATCTAATTTGCTCGTGCTGAAACGACAGCTTGCCTTCGCCGAAGAGGGCTACGACCTCCTCGAGCAAAAACGACAAATCCTTATCTTTGAAATGATGAGCCGCCTGAATCGTGCCCGTGATGCCGAACAGAACGCTGCTGAAGCCCTTCGCCGTGCCTTTGCAGCCCTCCGTGAGGCCCGGTTGGATGGAGGATCCGAAGCCCTCGACCGGGCTGCTCTCGCTGTGAGGATGGATCACCGGGTGGATGTCTCGGACCAGCACTTGATGGGTATCAAGATTCCCCACGTGACGGTGCGAACGGAGCCGGTCAGCGTCCAGTTTGGTGTGGGTGGAACTTCGGCGAATACTGATGATGCCATGAGCCGTTTCGTTGAAGTGCTTCCCCTTCTTGCGGAATTGGCGGAGCTGGAAAATGCCGTAATGCGGCTGGCTCAGGAGCTTCGCAAGACCCAACGGCGTTGCAACGCACTCTCCAAGATCTTTATGCCAGACTACCGGGAAACGATCGGCTATATCACGGGTTCACTGGAGGAACGGGAACGCGAGTCCTTCGTTATCCTGAAAATGATTCGAGATCGCCTTGCGCAGTCACCCTCCGAGAACGCCTAAGTGTCCTTCCGGTAAGCCTGCGTGAATTTATTCCCCCACATGCAGTAGCAGGCAAAGACTTGCAAACTTCTGTTTCCCTGTTCTATCCTTTTTGTGAAGTTTGACATTGACAATATCCCAATTTTATATATAGTTGATTTATATGCAGTTAAATTACACAAAACGTAACGTTATAAGGATAATAGAATGATAAAAGTACTTATAACAGTTCTCTGCGCCACTCTATTCTTTGCAGGAACCATCGATGCAGCAGATAAAAATGTACTCAAGATCGGTTTTGTCGGTGGTCTGACAGGGAAAAGCTCCGACCTTGGAATCCAGGGACGAAACGGCGTCACATTGGCCGTTGAAGAGATTAACCGGCAGGGAGGCATCAACGGCAGACCATTGCAACTGATTACAAAGGACGACAAACAGGACCCGCAGACAGCCCTAAGGGTGGATCGGGAACTGATTGTCGAAGAGGTTGTTGTCATCATAGGCCATATGATCAGCGCCATGTCTGAGGTTGTGCTGCCCCTTATTAATGAGAAAAAAGTCCTCATGATCAGCCCTACGACAAGCATGAACAAACTGGCAGGGATCGACGACTACTTTCTGAGGGTGATGAATCCCAGCATACATTTAACCAACCTTAAGGCGGACTATGCCTACCGGAATCTGAAACTGCGCAGGATGGCTGCTGTCTACGACCTCTCCAACCGCGCCTATTCAGAGGACTACGCAACGAACTTCAAGTCGGAGTTTGAGCGCCTGGGAGGCAAGATTATCACTGTGGACACTTTCAAGGCAGGATATGATGTCAGCTTCAAGGACCTTGCGAAAAACATTCTCAGGGCAAGACCGGACGGACTGCTCATTGCCGCCGGTGCGGTGGATACGGCGATGATCTGTCAGCACATCCGCATGACAGGATCGAAGATACCTATCCTTATCAGCGGCTGGGCGCAGACGCCGGATTTGCTGAGACACGGCGGCCCTGCCGTGGAAGGGATTATCGCCACCGAGTATGTGGACTACGATAGTACTGCGAAATCCTATGTAGAGTTCAGGGAAAGATACCGGGCCCGTTTCGGCGATGTTGAGCCCACATTTGCCGTGGTAATGGGGTATGAAGCCGTCATGGTGGTAAAAGATGCCCTTTCCAGAAACCCCGATCCGAAACAACTGAAGGAAACGATCCTGAAACAGAAGATCTTTAATGGGCTGCAGGGGGCTTTTGAGATCGACTCCTATGGCGATGCAAAGCGAACGGCCTATATCGTGACGGTCCGCAAGAACAGATTTACGATCGTAAATAAATGAAGAAATTTACCTTCAGCCTCAGGAACATCCTCATCTTCTCCTTTATTCTCCTTGGAGGACTGCCCATCCTTGTGATGGGATTTATTGCGATCAGGCTCATCAGTGCGGATATCGACCGGGAGGTTCGAGCGAAGAATCTGCTTATAGCCCAATCGCTTTCCTCAGGGGTGCAGGCCTTTCTCGACGATTCACTTTTCACCCTCAGACTGATTGAAGGTACCATCATAAAGAAGCAATACATTAAGAAGAATGAGATCAACAGCTATCTGGACGATATCCTGATAGTCCACCTCGAATTTGACTCCGTCGCGATTCTGGACGAAAAAGGGACCGTAAAGTTTATGGCCCCTTATAACCAGGATGTTATAGGCATGAATCTTTCGGGTCAGGCGTTCTTCTCTCGTGTCCGTCAGTACGGGCTACCATACTGGTCTTCGACCTTCATCTCCCTGCAGACAGGGAGGCCGACACTCACACTTGCCATTCCTGTAGAAGGAGGCATAATTGTCGGGTATCTCAACCTCGCAACGCTCAATGCCATCACCGACAAGGTGTGGGCGGGAAGGTTGACATATGCCCTCATAATAGACCAGGAAGGAACCATAATTGCTCACCCTGATCGCAACAAAGTCTCGGAAAGACAGAACCTGAGACATCTGAAATTCGTCGGACAAGAGAGACAAACATTGCAAGGGAATTTCACATACAGGGAAGATGGCAGGAGCTATTTGGCAAGCCTGTCCAATGTGCTTCAAACGCAATGGACAGTAATTGTTACAGTACCCGCTGACGAGGCGTTTGCGGCCGCTATCCGCGTGAGAAACCTTTTTGCCGCGGGAGCGGCCATAGTTATTCTTCTTGCTTCTGCAATTGTTTTTCTCAGTGTGCGAAAGGTTTCAAATCCTCTTTCGCAGCTCGTCCGGGATGCCCGCCGGATTGCGGACGGACACTATATTGTTGAAGAGAAACCCTCGGCTTACAAGGAGATTGATGAACTCGCAGACAATTTCCACCGGATGGCAGGGGCTATTGAGAGCCGGGAGAAGGCGCTCAAGGAAAGCACGGTGACGCTCCATGCATTTTTTGATGCCGTGCATGAAAGCATGGTGCTTATTGACACAGAGGGCATAATTCTATTATCAAATATGGTGGGTGCCCAAAGATTAGGCAAGGACGTTCACGAATTTGTCGGCACCTGTCTTTATGACCATTTTCCTCCGGACGTTGCAGGATACAGAAAGGAACAATGCGATAAAGTTATTGCTACAGGCGAACCGGTTTATTTTCAAGACAAGAGGGCAGGGAGATTTTTTGAACAGCATTGTTTCCCTGTTTTTGATGGGCAAGGAAAAGTGTCAGGGGTAGCGATCTTCGCAGAAGAGATCACCGACCGCAAGCAGGCTGAGGAGGCGCTGCGCAAAGAAAGAGACTTCAACTCCAGCCTTATTGAATCCTCTCCGGTGTTTTTTGTCGCCATAAACAATGACGGTACAACGAAGATGATGAACGAATTTATGCTTCATGCCCTTGGTTATACCCTTGAAGAGGTAATTGGCAAGGATTACCTCGAAACCTTTGCCCCCGATACAGATAGAGAAATGATCAAAGAGATTTTTTCCATACTGGTTAATCAAGCTCGGCCAACAGTAAACGAAAACAGGGTGCTGACAAAGGACGGTAGAGAGTTGCTGGTGGAGTGGCACGGCCGCCCAATAATGAAACCTGATGGCGGTTTTGATTTTTTCTTTGGCGCAGGCGTGGACATCACCGACCGGAAACGCCTTGAGGCACAGCTTATCCAGGCACAGAAGCTGGAATCCATCGGCATCCTTGCCGGAGGCATTGCCCATGATTTCAACAACCTCATGACGGTTGTCCTGGGGAATGTTCAACTGGCAATGATGGGGCTGCCGGCGGATCATACATCATACCCCCTCCTCCGGGCCGCTTTGCAATCTGCCGAA